>JANXDD010000058.1 GCA_025059915.1 Bacteroidia bacterium
CCTTTCCCACGCCCCGCCTGAGATGGAGGCGAGTCCAGTAAGTTCCACAGCTCGTCCCCCACAGGTATAGACTCGGCGAGGGGTTACCTCTGCTCGGGGTATAGGATGAACTCGCACGCTGTCACTGAGACGATATTCACAGGAACCGAATCGCACCGTTACCGTGTAGGGATACCAAAAAGGAGTCTCAAAATCTGCTGGCGCTGGCGGCGTGTGGGTGGTAGAACTGCCTGTCGCTCCTGTACTCCAAATGATTGTAGCCCCTGCGGGGAATCCTCCCGACATATTGGCGCTCAGTTGGACGGGGCTCCCTGCGCAAACTTCCCGTGGAGCTAGGGAAAGCGTGATAGAACCCATCAAAGACACCTGTACGCTCTGCCCCGCCGCAGCAAAGTTGCCGCATTTGTCTGCGACGGTATTCCCATCTGAACCGGTCCTCAGTGTAATAGTGTAGGTTCCCGGCGCTATCGGACCCTGCAGGTCTATGAAAACTTCATACGAGAAAGAGCCTCCGCCTACGCATCCCGCAGCTATGGGTGTAAGGCCACCAGAGATTTGAAAGTCGGATCCATTAGGAGCGACGCTACTGCAAGCTATCGGCTCACTGAAGCGCAAAATAATCCGTTCTATAGACCGGCAATCCTGCTGAGCGGAGACGAGTTGGGGGGGGATATTGTCAAAGATGTTTGCCGTACCTGTAAAGGTAATCGTGAAGCCTGTCTGATCTCGTGTGTAGTTGTCTACGACCAGCACGAAGGTCTGTCCTGGGGTTACCTGAAGCCCTGCCATAAATGGCGGGTCAGCGGCGGTATAGCTCAAGGGATTTGGGTCAATCTGATTTGGGTCAAGTCCTGTGCTCCCATTTTCAGCGGAGAAGTTACATCGGATGGGCTGAGAAGTCCCGACAATGCTACAAGAGCTATTAGTGATATCCCACAGAGCGAAGTCGTAGTCGTAGCTCGTATTGATGGTGAAGCCGAACGTGCCGCCTTGCTGGACGGTAAAGATAAACCATGCCGTTTTTTGCTCGTTGTTGAGGAGACAGGTGTTATTATTAAGCTCTTGCTGCTGCCCGAAGTCTGGAGGAGAGCTTATGTAAGTATAGGTCTGCTGACACACGGGGATAGCTCGGATACAGTCAGATTCTGGAAGGCTCTGCGCCCACACGAAGCTCAGCATAAGGAGGAAGCGCATACCTGCAAAAAAAAGCAAATACTCTTTTTTCCTCATTCTACTTCCAGTGAAAGCCTCATAGAAGGAGCTTACTAAGCAAAAAATGCAGTAGCGCACTTCGGTTGGTCCGACCTTTTACAAGCCTTAGCGGAGGTTTATTGCATGGCCTCTACCCAAAGGCTCTTTCATCTCCAAAGGGTCAAGAAAGGAAGTACCAAGCACCTGCCACCCATATCAAAGAATCCACTCGGTCCCAGATACCACCGTGACCGGGCAGGAGCCGTCCAGAGTCTTTGAGATGATGAAGTCGCTTCCAAGCAGACTGATAGGCATCGCCTATAAATGCCGTAAGCGCGACTATTCCACCCACTATCTCCGGTGGAATTCCCTCTATGTTCCCCACCCATTGCATCGCCCATCGTCCCCATAGAGCTGTTCCTATCACCGAAAAAATAAGCCCTTCAACAGTCTTTTTGGGACTGATTTGAGGTAGGATAGGTCGGCGCCCCAGCCATCGCCCCCCTATATATGCCATTATGTCAGCTACCCAGGTCATAGAGAGAAAAGCCAAGGTTCTTTCTAGCGAATAAGGCTTATGGAGAATCCAGCCGATGGCTCCCCATCCAACTCCTATGATTAGGATTGCGTGGAGATTGAGGAGAAGCCAGCGCCACGCAAGCTCGGGGCTTTTCCGACGAAGCCCCCACAAAGCTGAGAGGAGAAAACCTATCACAGCAGCCTTAAGCGCCCACGCCCAAAATGCTGCTCCCCATATGCAAACTGTGAGTAAGGTTAGTACAGCCCGAGAAAAGAGAGGAAGCTTTTCTCCTCGCACCCATTCGTGGATTAGAAGAAGTCCTATCAGTATCCACGCAACGAAAAAGCCAGTAATCCCGAAAAAATGTAACCACGCCACTAAGAGCCCCCCAGCAATCAGAGCTGTAAGCGTGCGCCTAAGCACGGTGCAGTCGGCGGAATAAGTGATAGCCAACACCCCCAGCTATTACTGCGCCTAATAGCGCTGTCCAGAGCGGCGGGCGATAAGTTGAATCTATCCACTCTGGCGAATCAAAAACATGCATGCCGAGGTATGCTACGATGGTCGCATAGGCATTATTTAGGAAGTGGGCCCAGATGGCGGGGGCTAAACTCTTTGTCCATAAGGTAAGGTAGCCCATAATTGCTCCTAAGAGCAGGCGGGGAATAAACCCATAAACCTGAAAGTGAATGGCACTAAAGATGAATGCAGTAAGCCATACCGCCATATGGCGATTCATGAGATAGGAAAACTGGGTTTGAAGCGCCCCTCGGAAAAAAAGCTCCTCTGCCACAGCCGGCGCCAATGCCATAGTAAGGAGGAGAAAGAAGAGATTCCCGTATCTAATCAAACTTCGCATCAGCACTTCTATCTGAGCTTCTTGCAGCTCTAATAGCTCCTCTATTTCATGAAGGGAAGGGGGTAGCTGGAAGCTTTCAGCATCTAATCCTAACCACGGAAGGATAAAAAAGATTCCCAGCATGAAGACTGCCAAAAGCCAGTAAGTTGAAAGGCTTGTGCCGAGACTTTTGAGAAGATTCTGTTCATGATCGGGGCGTATTACGGTGAGGTAAAGAAGTCCTGTAAGTCCGAAAGAGAGAAGGAGCATGAGGGCATTCCCTCCACTCATGCGATGGGCATCTGCGGCAGTCGTGATTTTCGCTGGGTCTTCTACGATGTTACTTATGAGGAAAGAAGTAGAGAAGAGTGTCACACCCAAAATTCCCAATAAAGCGGCCAGCCGCAGCAGTTCCCGCATGCCCAAAGGTACATTTTGCTATTTTCACCCTGTGGAAATCAAGGGGGTATATCGGACCTTTACTACGCCACATGGGAAGGTAGTTGCCTTAGAAGACATTTCTGTAAAGCTACCCTCCCACGGGATAGTAGGCCTTTTAGGGCCGAATGGCTCAGGGAAGACCACCCTCATGCGTATAATCATGGGGATTATCCCCCCTGACCAAGGCGAGGTTTTGTATGAAGGACATCTACTCACAGCTGAGAGAAGACGGCAATTTGGTTACATGCCAGAGGAGCGAGGACTTTATCCCAAAATGACTATTCGGAGTCAGCTTCTGTATTTTCTGCGGCTTAGGGGGATGTCCCGAGCTGAAGGGGAAAAAGAAATCGCCTATTGGGCAAAGCGTCTGGAAATGCCTTGGATAGATCGCCCCGCTCGCACGCTCTCCAAAGGAATGCAGCAAAAAGCTCAGCTTGCCTTAGCACTGGCAGGGCAACCTAAAGTCCTCCTTCTGGATGAGCCGTTCTCAGGGTTAGACCCCATCGTCTCTGCACATGTAGAGGAACTGCTGCGTGAAATGCTCAGCAAAGGCGTTCTCATAATCTTATCCACCCATCGCTTAGAACAGGTGGACCACTTGTGCGACTATGTGCTCTTTCTCCATAAAGGGCGACTTATACTGGCAGGGGAGACCGCTCAGATTCGGAAAGAATTTGGGCGTCGTACTTACGAGGTTGAACTAAGTCGTCCTGTCGGGGAAATATCTCTCCCTGAAGGAGTCCGGGCCACCCCCCTTGGCACGAATCGTTTAGAGCTCACTTTGCCTGAAGGATTGTCTGGCAATGCTGTGTTGGAGGGGCTTTTACCCCAAGCAGAAATTCTCTTCTTTACTGAGAAGCTGCCAACTGTCCGAGAAATCTTTTTGAAAGCTGTCGGAGAGGGATGAAAGTATTGGGCCTAGTTTTTCTGCGAGAGGTCAAAGTTAGGCTGATGAACTGGCGGTTTTGGGTGAGTCTTCTTGGTTTGCCTCTGCTAATCATAGCCATCGGAGGGGTGATAGCCCTTCTTTATAGAGCCCGTAAACCGATGAAATTGTATTTAGTAGGGCAGGCTCAGAAGCTTTCTTTTCCTTCTAATAGTAGGTTTCAATTTGTGGAGGCGCCACCGCTCCCTCTGGATTCACTCAAAGCCAACCTCTCTAATAGTGATGGACTGCTGGTATATAATCAAGAGGCAAACTCAGCTGTGATAGAAGTGTATGTAAGGAAAGCACTTCCCTCACCAGACTTAGAGGCTTTGGAGCAGCTCCTCCAGATTTCTGTATTGGAGCGAAAGCTTGATGAGATAGGCGTCCCCCCAGAAAAAAGAGACCTTATTCTGATGCCGCCTGTCGTGCGTACATTTATTCTTTCGGAGAAGAGCAAAAGTCCCCAATCTGCTCAAGCCCTTGGATTCCTGAGCATGATGCTTTCTTTCATACTTTTCATGCTCATCATGAACGCTGGCTGGCAGACCCTGCTCAGCGTTTTAGAGGAAAAGACTAATCGCTTAGCAGAGTACCTTCTTATCTACATTTCTCCTGAGCAGCTTTTGACAGGGAAATTATTAGCGGGAATCTTTCTGACTGTCCTGCAAGCAGCTGTATGGGTGGGGTTTGCTGCAGTTACTTTTCAGGCGATTCCTTCCTCCGCGGCAGCTTTTCTGTCGGTGCTTTCGGGGCTCCCATGGGGATGGATAGGGGCCTATGTCGTGGGAGGAGTTTTACTCTACACTTTCCTATATGCGATAGGGGGGGCAGCCTCTGACTCGGTAACAGAGCTTTCTAGTTTTGCTCAGCTCCTTCAGTGGCCTCTTATCATCAGTTTTATCCTTATAAGCTCGGCGAGCCTTGAACCTAATAGTCCCTTTAGCGTTTTTCTGAGCTACTTTCCTCTGACTTCCCCCTTAGCTATGCCTATGAGGCTTGCAGGTGGAGGGGTGGAAAGTATAGAGCTTGTTTTGTCAGTGGGACTTTTATGGGGAAGTGTCCTATGGGCCCGCTCGGGGGCAGCTCGGATTTATCGGAGGGCATTGCTGCTGTATGGGCAGAAGCTTTCGTGGAAAGGGATTTGGAGTTTATTGCGGCGCGGGGACCCTAAAAAAGGTAACCTGTAAGGAGCATCACAGAGCCGTTGTAGAAACGCTCTCCTGGTGGACGACGGAAAATATTGACCATGCTTGTGAAAGCTCTTATCTCAAAAGTCATTTCGCCCCTTCCCATGCGGTAGGCATTACCGCCCCCCAGCCATACGCCAGTATCAGCCCTGCGAAATTCAAGCCGGTCCTTCTCAATAGGTCCCTCTGCTACGATAAGTCGGGTCTGAGGAGAAAACCCAAAAAGAGGAAGAAAATCCAGACCCTCCAAAGCCACTTGAGTTTTGCCAGAGTTTCGCATAAAGAGCAGATACCCTCCATGAACGCCAGTCAGTAAATAACTACGACTGTATTGAGTTTGAAGAAAGTTCCACTCTAAAAGAAGCGGTAGCTCTAAGTGGGCAAGCTCCAGCCGTCCATCGTTGGATATATGAACGATATACTCATCTCGTAGTGAACCGACGGTCGTATCATCGGGGTAGCTTTCTCGTACAAGGTAATCGGAGTTTCTCTGACTGAAATATAAGCCGCTGGCAATAACCCACCGTTCTGCTATGGCATATCGGACGACAATACCACCAGTAAATCCTGGAAGGACTACTGCTTTATCTACAGGCTTAGAGGAGCGATAGGCGGGGATATTTAGCCCTATCTGAGCGCCGAAGTGCCAAGGGGAGGGAGATTGAGCCCAGAGATAAGCAGCGATGAGAAAGGGTAGAAAGTGCATAGTTTGAGAACAAAATCTTCTGAGGAGATGTGCGTATTTTATATGGGCGCCAGCGCCGAAGGCGCTGGCGCCCATATACATAAACCTAACGCGGAGCTCACTTAGAAATATGATACCGCGGATGCCGATAAATCCCCCACCTCGCCAGCACGTGCTGAATTGTAACTCGTATCACCCCTAACCCATACCACACACTTCGTCGAAAGTTGATGGAGGAGGCTTCTGGAAAATAGCGAGTTGGGCAAGAGACTTCTCCTATCGGAAAGCCAGCGTAAATCACTTGGGAGAGAAACTCATTGTCAAAGATAAAGTCGTCGCTATTGCGCTGCCAGGGTATTTTCTCCAAAACCTCCCGACTATATGCTCTGTAGCCTGTGTGGTACTCTGACAGTTTTGCACCGAGGAAAAGATTTTGAAAAGCGGTCAGAAGGCGGTTAGCGATGTACTTGTAGAGGGGCATGCCTCCCCGCAAGGCCCCTCCGCCGAGGATGCGCGAGCCCAGTACTACAGAATAAAGTCCCGATGCCACTAAGTGTGCCATGGCAGGCAGCAGCTTAGGGGTATATTGGTAATCTGGGTGGAGCATAATCACGATATCAGCTCCCAGCTGGAGAGCGTATGTATAGCAGGTTTTCTGATTGCCCCCGTAGCCCTTGTTACGCTCGTGGATGATGATGTGCTCTAAGCCTAAACGGCGAGCCAGCTCTACAGTCCTATCCTGGCTGGCATCATCAACGAGGACGATCTCATCCACTAAGTTTTGGTCTATCTCCCGCAGGGTAGCCTCAAGGGTCGCCTCTGCATTATAGGCGGGAAGGACGACGACGACCTTTTTGCCTGAGATCAAGCTTTAGACCTCAAAACGAATGCCCTGAGCCAGAGGGAGGTCTGTGCCGTAGTTAATAGTTACTGTTTGCCGGCGCATGTAGGCTTTCCAAGCATCCGAGCCGGCTTCCCGACCACCACCCGTTTCCTTTTCCCCGCCGAAAGCCCCGCCGATTTCTGCGCCAGAAGGACCTATATTCACATTAGCAATCCCGCAGTCCGAACCGCGAGGACTTAGAAAGAGTTCTGCCTCTCTCAGATTTTCTGTGAATATGCTGGAAGAGAGCCCTTGGGGTACGCCGTTTTGAAGGGCGATAGCCTCTTCTATGGTTTTGTACTTCATCACATACAGGATGGGAGCGAAGGTTTCACGTTGTACGATAGGCCAGTGATTTTCAGCTGTGACGATAGCAGGGCGCACATAACATCCGCTTTCGTATCCTGGCCCTGAGAGAACCTCCCCACCAAATAAAACTTTTCCTCCTGCAGCTTTGACCTCTTCCAGAGCCTCTTGCATGGTTTGCACAGCTGTCTTGTCAATCAGAGGTCCCAGAAGAGTATTAGGGTCAAGCGGGTTGCCAATCCGCTGGCAGGCTTGCTCATAAACCTTGATGAGGCGCTGGAGAAACTCATCATAAATGGATTCATGCAGAATGAGGCGCCGCAGCGTAGTGCAGCGCTGCCCCGATGTGCCTAAGGCAGCAAAAGTAACAGCCCGCAGAGCTAAATCTAAGTTCGCATGAGGGGAAACAATGACAGCATTATTTCCACCCAGTTCCAGAATAGTGCGTCCGAGGCGTTTGGCTACTTGCTGGGCTACGGAGCGTCCCATTCGCACGGAACCCGTAGCTGAGATGAGCGGCAGGCGAGCATCACTCGCCATTTGCTGTCCTAACGAAGCATCGCCTATCACAATGTTGAATACTCCCTCTGGAGTATCAGTTTCCTCTATGGCTTCTCGCAGAATAGAAAAGATGGCTAAAGCAGAAAGAGGAGCTTTTTCACTGGGCTTCCATACTGTGGTATCTCCGCAGACAGCGGCTATCACGGCATTCCACGCCCAGACCGCTACAGGAAAGTTGAAGGTAGTAATAATGCCTACGACCCCCAGAGGGTGCCACTGCTCATACATGCGGTGATTGGGGCGCTCAGAGGCTATCGTGAGTCCATATAGCTGTCGGGAGAGCCCCACCCCGAAATCACACATGTCTATCACCTCTTGAACCTCGCCCAAGGCCTCCTGATATGTTTTCCCTATCTCATAACTGATAATACGGGCAAGGTCTGACTTAGCTCGGCGGACTTTTTCACCGAATATGCGGATTACCTCTCCTCGTTTAGGTGCGGGGACGAGCCGCCACTTTAGGAAAGCTTCCTCTGCTTGCTGGATGACTTTTTCATAAGAAGCAGGGGAAACATGTTGGACAGCAGGCAGAGGCTGCCCATCTACGGGGGAGATATTTGCGTGAGCGGGGGTATCATCTGTCAGGATATGCCGTCCGGTAGAGGCGCCGGCGTTCTGGCTTCCCAGACCAAAAACTTCCCACTGGGGATAAGCAAGGGTTATGTCAGTAGCGGGCATGACACAAAGGTATGCTAAAAGCTCAGGCGGATTGTACGGTGCGGATGTATAGGTTCCATGCTTCTTCGGCGCGCTCTGGCAGGAGAGCCTTCATTTCACGGTGTAGGGCTTCGGGCTGGGTGGGGGCAGGGAGCTTAGTAAGAACTTCAGCGTTAGGAGGACGATGGGCTAAAAGATGTCCAATATCAGCCGCGCTAAACACCTGACTTTCCCGAATGTCCTGAGGAAGCTCATGCCATGCTAAAATCTCGGCGGGATTGCGAGGCTGCTTCATCCAGAAGATATTTTCTGGGGTAATCCGAGCATACCAGAAGCCCCCTAAACGAGCTATGACATCCATTTTCCGAGGATCAGGGAGGCCTTTTTCATTCAAGATAGACTCGGCTAAATGAAGCCGTACGATTTCTACTAAAATCAGCTGTCCTGCACCAGGATTTTCTCCCAGAGGTATAATCTGACGCAGCTTTGCTTCCATTTGGACAGGGGTGCCAGCGATGCGAGGAGGGCGCACTACCACTGAAGGGATAGTCTCCAGTCCTGCCCGCTCTATCTCGTTTATTCCGCGCTCATATTCGCCAGTCGTGATGTTCATTCGGGCAGCGAGGGCATAAGGTACGATGTTGATGACGCATTCTGGTACTTCTAAAAGGTTCAAGTGGGTGTCTTTGGGATTGCCTGTACGGGCGCTTGTACTGGGGGAGAAAGCAGCTACGGGCGGCTTGCTGCTGAATACATTGAAGTAGCTAAAAGGTGCTAAGTTGAGCTGCCCTTCTTTATTCATCGTGGTAACCCAAGCGATTGGACGAGGAATTACGCTCCCTATCATGTAGGGGTGCCACTCGGGCAGGGCAAAGTCTTCTGGATTAAGGGTTCGGTAAGTCGTCATACTCTTTGCAGCCGCAAAGTTACAATACGCTTAGAGGTTGCAGATAAAACTTCCCATCGGAAGTTGTAGGCTTCCCAGGTAGTTCCTTTCTCAGGAATGTAGCCGAGAAAATGTAGAGCTAAGCCGCCCAGCGTTACTGCCAAATCAGTGGGCAGCCCTAAGCCGTATTTCTCATTCAGATAATCCACTTCCAAGGCGCCGTCAAACTCATACACTCCTGGAGCAGCCACCCGCTCCAAATGGGCAGGTTCCTCATGCTCGTCTTGAATCTCTCCAAAGACTTCTTCTACGAGATCTTCTGTGGTAACAATCCCCGCCATTCCTCCACGGGCATCTACTACGACAGCGAGGGAGCCTTTCTCTCGTACGAGCTGCTCCAGAAGGCGAGTAGCTGGCATACTCTCAGGTACGAAACTTATAGGTTCTATGAGCTCTTGGATGCTTGTAGCTTTCCGCATGAGGGCGCGGACGTATACATAGCCTATTACATGGTCCAGGTCTTTGTCATAAACGAGGATTCTGGAGCGCTCCGACTCTATAAAGGTCTTACGGAGGGCCTCTATAGAGGCATTTCGTTCAATTGCGATGACTTCTCGTCGGGGGACCATTATTTCTCGTACGGGAGTCTCGCTCAGAGCTAAGGCTTTTGTGAGTACAGCCTGAAACTGAGGCTCGGGGGCCTCTACGAAATGAGTCAAGCTCTCGCGCGAAAGCGGCTTGAGAAAAGCCTTTTCCTTTACTCGGAAAAGGAAATACAGCCCCCGAGTGAGGAGGTATAAAATCTCCACTACAGGAAAGAGCAGGATGTAGGCTAACGCAGTAAAAGGAACAACCGCTGGCAGCAGAGCAACCTGCCATCGCCTGAAAAGAGCCTTAGGTAGGTATTCCCCAGCGATGAGCAGTATAAAGGACCCTAAAAGCGTTTCTATCCAAAAGCCTGCTTGGGGTGCCCACGAGGTCAGAGGGAAGAGCAGCCTGCTTAGTGCCAGTGAGAAAAGTACTAAGGCGAGGTTATTGGTCAAAAGAAGGACGATGAGAAGGCGTCGCGGCTGCCGCAGAAAAAACTGAACAATCTGCCAGCGCCTCGGATGACGGACCCGCCAGGCTTCCCAGTGGAGTGGATTGGCGCTGACCCATGCCATTTCGCCGCCAGAAGCCCACGCACTAAGAAGAATGGCTATGAGGAGTAGAACTATCCAGCTCATTGCAGCGGAGATTGAATCCGACCTCGCGTGCGACGAAGCCGATAAGTCCTTTGGTCTGTACGGTATTCTAATCCCTCGCCCCGCAGCACTTCTTTAGGAGTCTCCAATCGCACCCAGTCCGGTGCAGTGATTAAGTTTTTTTCATGCTCCCATATGAGATAGTCTGTCTCCAAACGGAGCCCCTCTGCTGTCGTAAGGAAAACTTCCTTTGAAGCAGTGAAGCTGCGACGGTCGGGAAAAATCTCCGCTTCTTGGCTGCGGAGGGTCTCTATGGTATCACCGTTTTGATTGACGTAAGCGGCCTGCACCGCTCCTCGCAGGAGCCATTTGATAGTATCTTTTTCCCGCAGGCGGAGTACAGACTGCGCCTGCAATTGTATCTTTTTCCCAGTGGTATCTATCCACTCCAGGGTGAAGCCATGGGCTTCATAAAGAGGAATCTGCCGGCGCTTTTCTCCCCAATCCGCGGGACGCAATGGCTCTTTTTGGGACTTACAGCCCACCAGAAGAAGGATAAGCAAGCCGCAGACCCTTGCCCAACTCCCGTAAGGGGCTTCCTCCACTATTTGCGATTCTTAGAGGTGGCGGGGGAAGGCACCTCCTGCCGCTCAAAAATTCCCTCTCCTATAAGGCAATGGACTTGAAGGGAGGCTCCTCTTTCACATTCTAAGCGGCGAGCCCGTATCTCCCCTTGGATTTGGGCGGTAGGAGCCACCTCCACAACATCCTCTGCCACAATCTCTCCAGCAAATCGCCCCGCTACATGTACCTGAACCGCATGAATCTCGCCGCGCACCTCCGCCGAAGGAGCAAGCACTAGTCGCCCCTCTACCTTGAGCTTGCCCTCAAAGTGTCCTTCTATGCGCAAGTTTCCCGGCGTCTGAAACTCGCCTCTCGTAGAGCTGCCCTCACCTAAAAGAGAAAGGGCTTTCTCATAGGCTCCATTTAGAGAGGACCCTCTTTTCCAAAAGCTCACGCGGCAAATATACTAATCCAAGTTCGCTAACTACCTCGCCTGAAAAGTCCATACAAGCTGCTCCCGCTACCATTCATGCTTGCATATACAGCCCCTGCTTCATAGAGGGCTTTTTTGTAGGTAATCAAAGTGGGGTATAACTGGAAGCTGACGGACTCCAGGTCATTATGGAGCTGCGTCTGCCAAGTCTCTATCCCCTGACGCAAAATAGGCTCTATGGAAGTGCGACTCCACTGAGAAGGGCGGAGCCCCCTGTAAATGTGCTTGGTAGAACAAGGTACAGGAGGGGTTATCGTAACTATCTCAAATTCACTCAAATCAATAGAGAAAGGTATCATCTGCGTGCCAGTGCCCCGAGCTAACATAGGGCCCTCATATAGAAAGAATGGCACATCGCTGCCTACCTCCGCTCCTACCGCGTGAAGGAGCTCTATGGGCGGCGGAGGCTCTATAATAGCTTGTAAAAGCCTCAGAAAGGTTCCACTATTGCTTGAACCTCCCCCGAGACCAGCGCTTACAGGAATCCTCTTATGAAGGCGAACCGATAAAGCAGGGAGAGGCTCTCCTAACTTCTCCCGTAGAAGCCAATAAGTAGTCTCTAAGTAGTTTTCGTCGGCGTCTGGAATCTCTATCCCTGTTATGTGAAGCTCTATCCTGTCGTATCGCGGAAGGAGCCGCACCTCCAAGTCATCATACAAATCTGGGTAAGGGATAAGGAGGGTCTCCAATATATGATACCCATCAGGCCAGCGCCCAAGAATATGCAAACCCAAATTAATCTTAGCGGGGGAAATGGCGTGGAAGGTCTTCATGGGATTCGCTGTCGCTTGAGGAGGTATCGGCGCAAAGGTTCAAAAAAGTCCTGGGTTGTGTCTATCTCCACCCAATCTATTCGCTGCTGGCGACAGAAGCTTTTGAGACGAGCCTCCCATCTTTGAAAATGGCTCTGGTAAAGGGCCTGCATTTCTAACGGATGTACCTTAACCTCTCGTCGTGATTCTATATCTATAAGCCGCAGGGGCTCTAGAGGAAGTTCAAAGCGTTTCTCTGTTCGTTCATCCCATATTCTGAAAAAAAGTACTTCATGTCCGCTGTAACGCAAACGAGCCAAGGCTCTCATGAAATCCTCCTCTTGTCCGGGAGAAACAAAACCATCACTCAAAAGAAGGATGAGACTGCGCCGACGAAGCCGCTCCGCTACCGTATGAAGGGTCTGAGGAAGAAGAGTAAGTCGTGCAGCCGGCGCTGCCCCCCGTAGAGGCTCTAACTCCATAAAGAGACGCCTCAGCCAGGTGCGTCGAGCCCGTGCAGGCAGGTAAATATGTATCCGCTCATCAAAAGCATACAGCCCTACGGCATCCCGCGGCTGAATAAGAAGATACGCCAGCGCTGCCCCCAAAAAAAGCGCA
>JANXDD010000059.1 GCA_025059915.1 Bacteroidia bacterium
ATTTTTGTGTCCCTTTGTGGGGGGGGGGGGGGGGGGGGGGGGGGGGGGGGGGGGGGGGGGGCCGGGCGGGGGGGGGGGGGGCCCGCCCCCCACAAACCTCCCTCCTCCAAAGTTCTCTTCAAGCAGCTACCTTTGGAACATGAAAGATGAGGTGGCGTTAGCTACCCGTGTTTCTCTCCTTTTTGAAGTGAGTTGGGAGGTCGCAAACAAAGTGGGAGGAATTCACACCGTTTTAGTCGGAAAAGCCCCTATCCTTCATCGCCAAAAGCAGGACAGTTACTGGCTCATCGGCCCCTACCTTCCCGGACGAAATACCCAGTGGGAAGCGCATCCTACTTTGTATGCCGATTGGCGTGATTACTTTCGGCGTAGCAGAGGCATTCCTGTATATGCAGGCTACTGGCATATCCAAAATGCACGCATCCCTACGCTCCTTGTGGATTTTTTTCCCCTCTTGAATAGCAAAAATGAGCTTTTCGCTAAGTGGTGGGAGAAATACGGTGTAGATTCTCTCTGGGGGGACTGGGACTACATAGAGCCAGCGATATTCGGATATGCGGCGGGTGAGGTGATTGCCAGCTTTCGCTCGTTTTATTACGGGGAAGTAGAGACAATCGCTCACTTTCATGAGTGGCTTACAGGGGCTGGGATATTGTATCTGAAGGAATATGCTCCCTCGGTGGCGACTCTTTTTACGACGCATGCGACGGTAGCGGGAAGGGCGGCAGGCGGGGCCCTCATACCCCACCATCATTTAGAAGAGTGGCTTCGCAGCCGCAATCTCCTCAGCAAGCATACCTTAGAACGGGCGGCTTGGCAGCAGGCGGATGCGACGACGACCGTGAGTGAAATCATTAGCCGAGAAGCAGCCCATTATTTGGGGCATGCAGCGGACGTCATCACTCCTAACGGTTGGCAGCCGCCCACAGACCTCCCCGTCCAAAAAGCCCGAGAATGGTTGCGTACCCTCGCCAAGCAGTGGGGATGGAGTGAGTGCCCTTTATGGATCCTTCATAGCGGGCGCCCTGAGCTGGAAAATAAAGGCACTTTACCCCTAATAGAGGCGCTTTCCCGATACAAAAAAGCCCCTATCAATGGAAAGAATCTCGCTGTGATTTTCGCCATGCCAGCAGAAGTAGAGAAGCCTCATGAGGGTCCTTCTCGTCCTCTCTGGATAAGTCACACGCTCTCAAATCCCGACCAGAATAGACTTTTGCAGGCGCTGAGGGAGTTAGACCTTCAGGAGACGGATGCCCTACGTATTGCCTATTTGCCTGTCTATTTAGAGGGCAGCGACGGGGTTCTAAACTTACCCTACTATGCCCTTTTGGCAGCCATGGATGCGAGCGCTTTCCCTTCAAAATATGAGCCTTGGGGATACACTCCTCAGGAAAGCTTAGGGGTCGGGGTCCCGACTCTGTCTTCTTATCAAGCGGGTTTCGGTCGGTGGATGCTGGAGCATGTGCAGCCCCTGCCCGAAGCTTTGACTCTAATAGATTATGACAAGCCGGACCCAGCAGGACAGATTCTGCGTTGGATTTATCGTCAGCTCAGCCTTCCTGCTACAGAGCGAGAGTACCTTCGTCAAGAGGCTTTTCGGCTTGCGGAACGCACGCTATGGCTGCACTTTCTACCTTTTTATCAGCAGGCTTATCAAGTTGCTCTGACGAAGTCCCAGGCGCGACTATGGTATCGTTTAGCTCCGCCACCTGCCCCAGAGAAAAAGGCTTTTACGTGGCATAGGGCTTTTTTCCTGCCTAACCTTCCCCAACCTCTTCAAGCGCTCAGACCCCTTGCCTACAATCTCTGGTGGAGTTGGAATACTGAGGCTCAGCAGCTCTTTCGCTACATAGCGCCAGAGGCATGGGAGCGCTATGAAAATCCTGTTTGGATTCTCAATCATACTCCCAGTCAGCGATGGGCCTCTCTTTTAGAGGATGAGGAATTTTTGCGTCAGCTCAAGCATACTGTCCAGCGGTTTGAGAGTTATATGGCGCAGCCGCTGGCAGAAGATAAGCCTCGCGTCGCCTATCTGTGTATGGAGTATGGCATAGCCAAATGCCTTCCTTTTTATTCAGGGGGGCTGGGCGTTCTTGCAGGAGACTATCTCAAAGAAGCCAGCGATCAGGGGTATCCATTGATTGGCATAGGGCTTTTATATCGGCGCGGCTACTTTCAGCAGCGCATCAGTCCAGAAGGAGAGCAGGTGGCTGAAACCCCTTCTTTGCGCTTCACAGACCTACCCATAGAACCTGTCAGAGAAAGTGATGGGCGATGGCTTCATCTGAGGCTCAATCTGGGCAATGAGGTTCTTTTGCTCAAAGTTTGGCGGGTTCATGTGGGGCGTGTGCCCTTGTACCTTCTGGATGCAGACTTGGCTGAAAACCCTCCAGAGCTGCGAGAGATTACCGCTCGTCTCTACGAAGGAGAGCCGGAGCGTCGCCTTCAGCAGGAGATTGTGTTGGGTTTCGGTGCTCAGGCGCTTATCCAAGCTTTGAACCTCTCCATAGACCTCTTCCATTACAATGAGGGGCATCCCGCCTTTCACATAGTGGCTCTATGGACTTATTTACGGGAGCGAGGCTACTCGCTTCAAGCCGCTCAGGAAGAGGCCCGAATGCGAATAATTTTTACCACCCACACCCCAGTGCCAGCAGGACATGATGCTTTTTCTCTGGAGCTACTTCGCCGATATCTGTATGAGCCTGTGCGAGCTCTGGGCTTGGGATGGGAAGAGTTTGTGAAGGAAGGTCAAATGCCCGGACAAGAGGAGAAATTTTCTCTGACAGCCTTTTGCCTACGGCATGCCCGCTATACTAACGCAGTGAGCAAGCTACACGCCCAAGTCTCTCAGCGCATGTTTGCTGGGCTGTATGAAGGCTATCTTCCAGCGGAGGTTCCAGTGATAGGTATCACAAATGGAGTCCATGTCTCTACATGGCAAGCGCCTGAATGGAGCCGTTCTCGGCGTCCTTGGGAAACCCATCAGGTGCTTCGGACAGCCCTTCTGACCTATCTCCGACGGCGCCTCCTCGCTGAACCAGGACCTGTACGATATCTGGAGGCCGTGCGAACCTTCTTTGCAGAAATGGAGGAAGGGGTGTTGCTGATGGGATTTGCTCGCCGATTTGCTACCTATAAGCGACATGGGCTTCTTTTTGAGCATGAGAGCCTGCACAAACTTTTTGCTACGGCGCCTGTCCGACTTATCATTGCAGGAAAGGCGCATCCGCAAGATGAGGCAGGGAAAAATATGCTGCGCACCGTCTGGCGAGAAAGTTTAGAGCCTCCATTCTTTGGGAAGGTGCTTTTTGTGCCAGACTATGATATTCAGTTGGCTCGTTACCTGATTCAAGGGGTAGATGTTTGGCTAAATCTCCCTATTTATGGTCATGAAGCCAGTGGCACCAGTGGAATGAAAGCTGCTTTGAATGGCGTTTTGCATGTGAGTATCCCTGACGGATGGTGGGCAGAGGTAAATCCTGAAGAAGTCGGGGGATGGAGCATTCCCCTCTGTAAATCTACGGTGCCTGCTATTCGGGATGCATGGGAGGCTACTCAGCTTGCTTATCTTCTGCGGGAGGAGGTTATTCCTCTTTACAATGCTCGGGATGCGCGAGGCATTCCCATGGAATGGGTTGCTCGCATGCAGCGCGCTCAGGAATATGCTACTCAGCATTTTTCCACCCAGCGCATGCTCCGAGAATATGAAGGAAGCCTATACCAGCCGGCCCAGCAGACGCTATCTCGCCTCTCTAAAGCAGAGTTTGAAAAGCGCCTTGCGCTCATAGAGACTTTGAAGGAAAGCTGGAAAAAGATCAGGATAAAGTCTGTAACTCTCCCTCCTTTTTCAGAGAAAGCCTACCTTACAAATGAGCCTTTTTTTGTAGAGATGGAGGTTGGTGTGGAGGGCATTCCTCAAGAATTTCTGCGGGCTGAGGTAGTTTTTGAGCAGCCGGGGGGGAGAGTACATGTATTCCCGCTGGCGCAGGTAGGGGCGGGACGGTACCGAGGGGAGGTAACAATCATGGATGCAGGGGTGTATCATTATGCTGTGAGGCTGTACGCATGGGACCCTTTCCTTCAAGAGAGACTCTGGACCTGGGTAAAGCTGGTGTAAAATTATCCCACCTTCCCTTGTTTTAGCCTGTTGCATAGAACTATTCCCTAAAGATTTAGATGGAGTGTGATCCAAAGGTACTCTCACTGAGTCATAAGCCTCAATGACCCAAAGCAAGCCTCTCTTTTTCTATGAACCTTGTTTTTCTTGGGAAGTGAATAAGGACAGACCTAAGAAGGTTAGTTGGATCTTTCGAAGGTGCCTTGCTAACTATTTTCCCCTTCGCGGGACGGATGAAAGACAATACCAAGGCGAGCCCTGGAGATGAATGCGGTTGGCTTTGGCTTGTAAGGTAGTATGTCATGAGAGATGATAGGATTTGTGATGCTGACGAAATGGCATCTACTTGCGTCCTTGAACCTTGAAGTATGATTGATACAAATGCATCTTTACTGCTATCTTTGACCATGATGGGGATTTTCCTCAGCTTGTGGATGCAGTGGTTTGTGGGACCGATTGGGATGATCCAGACTTTTCAAGCCGTGGGGGCTGGGCAAAAGTTTTCACAGCAGCGGCTTTCTTGGGGCACGGGCACCGCCATAGGGAAGGTATTTGGTAGGGAGCATTGGGGCTTCACGGTGGAGGTGCTTACTGCCTTGGTACAGATAAGCAGCCGGATAGAGACGGTTCATGAAGTGCATGAGATGCGCACCCGCCTCACAGCAGCGGAAGGGGTTTTCTTAGGGGAGCATTACTGGAAGCTGAATGATAGCTGGGAGCTAATGCTTCAAGCAGGGGCTATCCTGAATATACCTTATCGTATGGAATACTTTGCCCAGCGCAGCTCACCGGACGGCACAGCTTTTCTCTTCATGGCAGAGCGGCGATACTGGGAGATCCAGCCAAATCGGGTGCAGGTGGGGACTTTGCCTCGTTCACCTTACCCAGAAGCAGAAGTTAGCGCTCTGGGAGGGATAGGCTTGGAGAAGCATTTGACTCCTCACTGGAGCTTAGCTATGGATGTGCGATTTGAGTATAGTCCGCAGCCTATCGCGCTGCCGGTGCAGGAAGGGGCATTTGCAGAGCTGGCTGGGTGGCATTTACCTACTCGTCCGCCTCACCTCATTGCAGAAACCTTTCAGCTGGGACTTTATTACTTTTTCCACCCTCTAAAACACTGCAACTGAGGAGGAATCATATTATCCAGCATAAAGGCCTTTTTGAGCCAAAGAGTGAGCAATGCCGCTTTTATGAAAGGCCTCTTGAGGGTGGAAATTAGATTCGTCCCACGGCAGCTCTCCCAAGAGGGCAAAGGTTTCCCGAAAATAGGCTTCGCTGGGGTCTCCTGTGGTGCCATTTAGGACGATACCCAGAAAGGGTAGCTGGCGAGCCTGAATAGCTAAGAGGGAAAGCCAGGTGTGATTCATTGCGCCCAGGTAAGGACGCACGACGAGGATGAGGGGAAGGTTCCATTCAGCAAAAAGGTCTATGAGGAAATGCTCGCGGGTGAGAGGAACGAAGAGTCCGCCCGCCCCTTCTATGACTATGTTTTCTGCTGGGGGAGGATCGCTAAGTACCTTCCAATCCAGTGAGAGACTTTCCACCTGAGCGGCAACAAGGGGAGCGGCTGGCAGAGAGAGCCGATACCTTTCGGGATAGGTAGGGATTTTCCACTGACTGACGAATGCGGTGTCAGTGGGCGTTCCTGTTTGGACAGGTTTCCAGTAAGCCCAACCTAAGCCAGCAGCTATCGTAGCTGCCACGCGCGTTTTCCCCACATCTGTGTGTATGCCCGTCACGATAACTCCCCGCATATGGAGCGAAGGTACTTTTCTCTGTATTTTCGCCGCATGGAGAAAGCGCTTCTGCATCTCGGGGATACCACCTATGAACTGGATATCATCACCGGCTCAGAGGGGGAAAAAGCTCTGGACATCAGCAAACTCCGGGATAAGACGGGCTATATCACATTGGACATAGGCTATAAGAATACAGGCTCTACGGTGAGTCGCATTACTTTTATTGACGGGGAGCAGGGGATTTTACGATATAGAGGTTATCCGATTGAGCAGCTGGCAGAATTTTCCACTTATCTGGAGGTAGCGTATTTGCTGATTTATGGCGAGCTGCCTACACGAAGTCAGTTAGAAAATTTTGAGGGGCGCATTAAGGAGCGGACGCTCATTCATGAGGATATCAAAAAGTTTTTTGATGGCTTTCCTTCCTCTGCCCATCCGATGGGAATTTTGGCGTCAGTATTATGCTCTTTATCCTCTTTCTATCCAGAATCTTTAGACCCCTATGCGCCTGATGAGGTGATAGATAGGAATATCATCCGTCTTTTGGCAAAAGTGCCTACTTTGATTGCGTGGATTTACAAGAAGCGGAATGGACACCCCTACATGTATCCGAGGAATGAACGCTCCTATGTGGAGAATTTCCTTCATATGATGTTTGGAATGCCTACTTATGATTATGAGCCTGATCCTCATGTGGTAGATGCGCTGAATAAGCTTTTGATTCTGCATGCGGATCATGAGCAGAACTGCTCTACGAGCACGGTGCGTACGGTGGGGTCTTCGCTGGCTAACATTTATGCGTCGGTAGCAGCGGGGGTCTGTGCGTTATGGGGACCTCTTCACGGAGGAGCTAATCAAGAGGTTATAGAGATGCTGGAAATGATTAGAGCGGATGGCGGCAATATCCAAAAGTGGATAGATAAAGCGAAGGATAAAAACGATCCTTTCCGCCTTATGGGCTTTGGCCATAGGGTGTATAAAAACTTTGATCCGAGGGCAAAAATCATCAAGCAAGCAGCCGATCAGGTTCTAAATGCCTTAGGCATTCATGATCCGGTACTGGATATTGCAAAGAAGTTAGAAGAGGTGGCGCTGAGTGACCCGTACTTTATAGAGCGTCGCCTTTATCCAAATGTGGATTTCTACTCGGGGATTATCTATCGGGCGATAGGGATACCTGTGGATATGTTTACGGTGATGTTTGCTTTTGGGCGGCTGGCGGGGTGGCTAGCGCAGTGGCTTGAGATGCGGAAGGCGGGGGAACCTATCGTGCGTCCTCGGCAAGTCTATGTAGGGCCTACACTGCGGGAATACGTTCCCATTGCTAAACGCGGGTGAGCGCTTCCCTTTTTCGTCGCAAATCCCCTGAAGCGGAAGGCGAGACCCGCCTTCGTCGTGTGCTTTCAGTATTTGACTTGACAGCGATCGGAGTGGCGGCTATCATCGGGGCGGGCATTTTCAGCACTATAGGGGAGGCGGCGGCTATGGCGGGGTCTTCGGTAACTTTAGTTTTTGTCATTGGGGCGATTGTAGCGGGACTCTCAGCTCTATCCTATGCGGAGATGGCATCCAGCGTGCCACTGGCAGGAAGTGCTTATACCTATGCATATGTAGTTTTTGGAGAGCTCATCGCATGGATAGTAGGATGGATGCTGGTCTTAGAATATGCAGTGGGAAACATAGCTGTGGCTATTTCATGGTCAGGGTATTTTCAGGCGCTTCTAAATAGCTGGGGGGTACCTTTACCGCTTTATTTGGTCCGAGACCCTCTTTCGCTCTGGCAGGAAGCCCAGGCATTCATAAAGTCTAACGACCCTGCTTTACAGGCTTCTTACGAAGCGTGGGTGAGGGCACCCCGAGTGCTGGGGATTCCTCTGGTTATGAACCTACCTGCTCTCCTAATTACCGCTCTCGTAACCTTTATCGCTTACATTGGGATAAGGGAGAGCCGGCTGGCTAACAACTTTTTTGTAGTTCTCAAGGTTGGCGCGGTGCTGCTGGTGATTATCGTAGGGGCATTTTTTGTAGATGTGGAAAGGTGGCGCGCATTTATGCCAAATGGTTTTTCAGGCATGATGCGAGGGGTGGGGGCGGTGTTTTTCGCGTATATCGGTTTTGATGCTCTATCTACTACGGCGGAGGAAGCTCGTAATCCCAAAAGGGACCTTCCTTTGGCGATGATATTTTCTTTGACGATATGTACGCTTTTATATGTGGCGGTGGCGCTGGTGCTTACGGGGATAGTGCCTTATTCAGAGCTTGCGGTGCCGGATCCGCTGGCATATGTTCTGACTAAACTGGAGCTTTCGCCTCGGTTACGGCAGGCGCTTATGGCTGTGATAGCGGTGAGTGCGGTGATAGCGATGGCAAGCGTGCTTTTAGTTTTCCAGATAGGGCAGCCGCGCATATGGTATGCGATGAGCCAAGATGGGCTTTTGCCGCCAGCTTTCGGGCGGGTTCATCCCAGATATCGGACGCCTCATATTTCTACCTTACTTACAGGGCTTGCAGTAGCTGTGCCTTTATTCTTTTCTTCCCTACATACGGTGGTGGATATGACCAGCATGGGTACGCTTATGGCATTTGCGGTTGTTAGCGCAGGAGTAGCCTATCTCCATCACAAACCTATGCCCGGGTATGCACCTCGCTTTCGGGTGCCGAAAGTACCAGGGCGCTGGCCTTTTCTGGGTATGGTAGCTGCGGGGCTTCTGTGGAGCTATTATTTGAATCCCCATAGCTTGTCTGATCTATTAGATTTCACGAAGGGTGGGACCTACTGGAAGTATCGGGTGCTTTTGTCGGTGCTGATTGTGGTAGGCTACTTTATTGTGCGCTATAACCTTTCACTCCTGCCGATGCTGGGCATGCTGAGCGCTGTGTATCTCATTATAGAGCTGGATGTGGAGAATTGGCTTCGCTTGGCTGTGTGGATGGGGATTGGGCTTGTTCTTTACTTTGGGTATGGCTATTGGCATTCCATTCTACGAACTCATGAGAGCTCTTCTGCCTAAAGTTAATAGCGCAGCCATATAGCGCGGCAGGTGTCTGAGATATTCGTTTCAAAGTCGCGGTAGTAGTACTCCACTGTGAGAGAGCGCCGATTAGGATCGCGAGTTATCATTCCCTCAATAGAGTATCGCCTATTGCAGCTTGTTTGTCGGTTTATGGTAGCGGCGTTGGGTCCCGTAAGGCGTACTTCTACGCGGATGCGCTGCCCTTCGCAGCGTATATCCCCGAAGCCTTCGAAATACACTACATCAGGATAAACTGTGGAGGGGGTGACGGTGGCGTCATATTGGGGTATCATGCCGACTACTTTACACTGATCATCTACGGTATAGCTTCCGACCCAGCCATCGCTCCATTTGAGTTCGCAGCGGCTTCCGCCGAAGCCTGCTGGACATTGGCAGCGTCCTCCACGGCAGCTCCCTCCATTCAAGCATTCTACTCCGTCGCAAGAGCCTCTTTTACAGCTTGATAGGACTAAAATAGCAGCAACTCCAAGCCCCATTATGACCCTGCTCATTTCACAAAGGTAAGTGCTCTCTAACTTTGGCGCCGGTGGATATACGAGAGCTAGAAAAGATTGCAGCGCAAGTACGACGGGATGCGCTTCGGATGATATACATGGCGCAGTCTGGGCATCCAGGGGGGGCTTTGGGAGCAGCAGATATTTTCGTTGCGCTGTATTTTGCTCATATGAAGCATCAGCCGCAGCCTTTCTCGCCCTCCGGTGTGGGGGAGGATGTTTTTATTTTGTCTAATGGGCACATTTGTGCCTCGTGGTATGCGGTTTTAGCGCGCAGTGGGTATTTCCCCATAGAGGAGCTTGCGACTTTTCGGCGCATAAATAGTCGCCTTCAAGGCCATCCAGCTACGAAGGAGCACCTACCAGGGGTTCGGGTAGCTACAGGCTCCCTCGGACAGGGGCTCTCGGTGGGAATTGGGATAGCTTTAGGGAAAAAGCTCATGGGAGACCCGCATCGGGTGTATGTGATGATAGGAGATGGCGAATCTAATGAAGGACAAATCTGGGAGGCAGCCCTTTTCGCCGCACATCATAAGGTGGATAACCTCATCGCTATTACGGATCGCAACTACAAGCAGATTGATGGCGATACCCGGGAGGTGCTGGATACGGACCCTTTGGAAGAGAAATGGCGGGCATTTGGGTGGGAGGTTCTTTCGCTCCGAAAAGCCCATGATTTTGCCGAAATCCTGACGGTGCTGCAGCAAGCCGTAGAACTTTCCGGTCGGGGAAGGCCAATTATGATTATAGCTTACACGACTATGGGTAAAGGGGTAGATTTCATGGAGGGGGATTATCGCTGGCATGGTAAGCCGCCCAGCCCCTCTGAGTACGAACGAGCCATAGCCCAGCTTCCTGCTACTTTACAAGATTTCTGAGATGCGTCCGCGATATGTGAATTTGGGAGCGAAGGAGACCCGCGCTGGATTTGGAGTGGGCTTGGTAGAAGCTGCAGAGAGAGATACTCGGGTGGTAGCCCTTTCTGCTGATCTTATGGGCTCACTCAAGATGGAAACCTTCGCCAAACGGTTTCCAGAGCGGTTTTTCCAATGCGGGGTAGCTGAAGCAAATATGATAGGGGTGGCAGCAGGCTTGGCTACCGTCGGATTTATTCCTTTCGTGGGAACCTTTGCAAACTTTGCTACGGGACGCGTGTATGATCAGATTCGGCAAAGTGTATGCTACTCTGGCAAAAATGTCAAGATAGCGGCTTCTCATGCAGGACTTACTTTGGGAGAAGACGGAGCGACCCACCAGATGTTAGAGGATATTGGGCTTATGCGAGGGCTGCCCGGCATGGTAGTACTTAGCCCGTGCGACTATAATCAAACTCGTCTCGCCACCCTTGCAGCTGCTCAGATAGAAGGGCCAGTGTATCTACGCTTTGGGCGTCCAGCGGTGCCTAACTTCACTCCCCCTGAGGATCCGACTTTTCAGATTGGGAAAGCCCAGGTGCTATTGGAGGGGACAGACGGGGTAATCTTTGCCACAGGACATATAGTTTGGGAGGCTCTCCAAGCCTCCTATGCGCTGGAAGAGAGAGGACTTCAAATAGCTGTGGTCAATATTCACACCCTCAAGCCGATAGATGTGGAGGGAGTGGTGAAATGGTTAGAGCGTACCCCTGTTGTGGTTACTGCGGAGGAGCACCAGATTCATAATGGATTGGGGGACATTATTAGCCATATTGCGACGCAGTATTATCCGCGGTTTGTGGAGCGAGTAGCGGTAGCAGATACTTTTGGCGAAAGTGGGAAGCCTCAGGAACTTTTGGAGAAGTACGGACTTTCTGCTGCCTTTATCGTAAAGGCTGTTGAGCGAGCGCTGCGGCGGGTATGATTTTCATCGGGGTAGGAAGCAATTTAGGGGATCGCTGGGCAGCCTTGACGAGGGCTTGGGAGGAGCTGGAGAGGAGGGGGGTTCATGTGCTCAGGAGCTCCTTTGTGTATGAGACTCAGCCATGGGGAGATCCTCATCAGCCTTTATATCTCAATGCTGTGTGGGAGGTGGAGACGCAGCTTTCCCCTGAGGAGCTACTAAAGGTTATGCAGGCGGTAGAGTGGAGCTTAGGGCGTCCTCAAGCCTCACGGAGGCGATGGGGAGCTCGGATTATAGATTTGGACTTGCTGGCGTATGGAGGGGAGGAGCGTTCTTCTCATTACCTTACTTTACCGCATCCATGGATTCCGTACCGGGCTTTTGTTCTTGGTCCGTGGAGCGAGCTGGCACCGTACTTTTATTTGCGAAGATGGCACGCTACGGTTGGCGAGCTGTGGCAGCGTTGCTATGCGTCGGAGTGGGGGTCTCGTGTAAGTCCGCCCGCAGGAGTCAAGCTGCCCCTGATTCTCTCGCCGCTGATACCACCCGCTGGTCCGATATTGTAGAGCAGAGCTTGCGGGCCTTTGCTCGGGGAGACACGCAGGAGGCCCTTCGCCTCGTGGCCCAGGCAGAGTCCCTAAATTCAGAAAACCCCTTCCTCTATGAAGTGCGCGGCTACTATCACTATACGCAGGGCAAGGATAGTCTGGCTTTAGCCTACTATCGTAAGGCGTTGGAGAAAGGTGGAAAATCCCCCAGCCTCCACTATAAAATAGGGAGTGCCTATCTCATGCAGCGCCGCTGGAAAGATGCTTATTATCACTTCATTCAGTCGCTCGCCGCTGATAGCTCTAATGGAGAGGTCTGGGTAGCGCTGGGCTTGTGGGCTCACCTGCAGGGACGGTTTTCAGAAGCAGCAGCTTATTGGAAAAAAGCCTTGTCGTTTGACTCCACTCATCAAAAAGCTCGGGCTTTCCTATACGACCTCTACCTCAATGACTTTGCTCAGCCCGAAACAGCTAAGAAATACTATTTAGACCCCTACTGGCGATATAATCGGTTTGATCCTCTGCTCAACTTTCAGCTGGGTAACTACTATCTCAAAAAACTTCAAGCCACCCCTGAAGATAAAGCTCATCTGCGAGAAAGGGCTACGTATGCTTTTCAGGCCGCTCAGGCATATAGCCAGGCGATTTTAGCTCATC
>JANXDD010000005.1 GCA_025059915.1 Bacteroidia bacterium
CTCAGGAGGCTGGCACTATCCCATATGAGATTTTGGCTCGTCTCTCTCCCAGAGTGTATAGAATGTACTCATGGGGTGGATGAAACGGTATTTTTTCCCTGAGCTGGACTCTACGCAGAGCCTTCTGCGAGAATGGGCTGAGAATCATTTTTATCCTTCTGGTACGCTTGTATGGACTTTTCATCAGCGGGCAGGCTATGGACGAAAGGGCTCCTCTTGGTACGCCGCTCCCGGTGAAAGTCTTACTTTTAGCTTTCTTCTGCGGGAAAAGATAGAGCCTGAGACGCTGCTGGCGCGGGCGGCATTAGCCTTGTATGATACAGTTTCCCCGTATGTTTCTTCTCCCCTTTATCTCAAGTGGCCTAATGACCTATGGGCAGGAGCCCGTGGGAAGCTGGCAGGAATTCTGGCGGAGGTGCGATGGGCTGGAGCTCACCCCTTATATGCAATCATAGGAATCGGAGTCAATGTATATCAGCGGGAATTTCCCGCTGGCCTACAGGCGGTAAGTTTAGCTCAAATAGGAAGTCCCCCTTCCGAGTTAGAGCGCTTATTGGAGGAGTTTGAAAAGGCCTTTCTGGGGTGGAGTACAGCGGAGGCAAGCTATGTGCGAGAGAGGTTTGTAGAACGGGCCTGGCGAGAAGGTATTCTCTCCCAGGAGGGGCATAGCTTGCCAGCATACCTTTTGAAATGGACAGAGGCAAACGAAATACACTTTGAAACTCCGAAGGGGCTGTATGTATGCCCTGCTGGACAAGTGGAAATGATATGGAAGGCCCGCTTTTCTGCATAGATGTAGGCAATAGCACGGTGAAAGTCGCTCAGTTTTCTCCTGCGGGAGAGATGCTGGGGCTGGAGCCTATAGAAGAGCCTGAGCAGCTTCTTTCTCTTACTGGGAAAAGGGTTGTTTATATAGATACTCGGCTGGAGCCGCACTGGCGGGCTCGCCTCGCTGAAATAGGAGCGGAAGAGCTCTCCCTAAGCCGAGGAGTACCTTTTGTGTCGGATTATACCTTGCAGTTAGGGCCTGAGAGAGCAGCTCAGATTATAGCGGTGTGGGAAAGTGGGAAGTTTCCAGCGGTTATCCTTAGTTTAGGCACCGCTTGTACGATAGACTACATAGATGCGGGGGGAAGGCACCGAGGGGGAACTATTACAGCGGGAATTCACTTGCGTCTGCGAGCGCTGAAAGAGGGAACAGGGCGGCTGCCCTGGGTAGAGCCGCAAAAAAGAGCGCTCCAACTTGGCACTAATACGGAAGAAGCCATCATAGCAGGGGTGGTGGGAGGCTTTCGGTTAGAGCTTAGGGCTCGGCTAGAGAGCCTTAGGAAGCAGTATGGGGATTTTTCTATTTGGGTTACAGGGGGAGAAGTAGAGCTGGTCAAGGATGAACTTCCCGCGGACGCTATCTTTGCGCCTGAACTGACACTGCGTGGCGTGTGGCTCTGGCAGCGATTTTTGCATACCTCTGGGGGCAGCTCACTTTCAATCCTTTGAGCGGGTATGGGACGGGGTTTCCGCATTTGACGGCGTCGGGGGGTGGATTGGGAATGGGGCGGCTTTCGGTGGTAGGGCTCGGGGTTGGCCTTCCTGAGCAGCCAGCCCATAGTGCCCATCTCTCAGCCATGCAAGCGGATTTCAGCGGCTATGGGCGCTCTCAAATCCTGCGCACCTCCACCCAGCGCGCCCGCTTCGGCTCAGGCTCGCTTCAAAACCTCCAAATGAGCTTTGCCCGAGGTAAGGGTTGGGGGTTTGCTATCGGACTTTCCCCCCAAGCCCTCCAGGGGTACCAAGGAAGCTCTCACCTTCGCTCCCCCCTTGCTTTCCGATATGCAGAAAAAGCTGAGGGACTTCTTTCCTTGGCTTATCTTCAGGTCGGCTTTCGGTGGAAGCAGCTTGGATTAGGTTATCAGTTTGGCTATCTGTGGGGCACTTATGAGCGGCAGCGCAGCATCCAGCTTCTGGACCAGCTTCTTCCAGACCTTTTACTTACTACTTTGCGGCTGAGCGGCGTCCAGCATCGCATCGGCGCCCTATGGCAAGACTCTCTCAAAAGCTGGGCTTATCAGCTGAGTCTCTCCTACGCCTTGCCAACGCAGCTTCACTATGAGCTCACTTACAGCTTTCAGAAAAATTTTTCCCTTACCAGCATCCTCGTGGATACTTTTGCCAATGGTGGCGGGAAAATGGACTATTCCCCTGCGCTGCGTGGAGGCTTTACTATAGGAAATGCTCAGTGGCGGATGGGTGTAGAGGGAGCAGTAGTAAAGGGCGGGCAAAAGTGGTCGGGAGCGGGTTTGCCTTCAGCGGAGGGACGGACAGGCTGGGATGTACGCTTTGGAATAGAGTGGCAGCCAGATTCCCGCAGTAATGCGTTCTATAAGCGTTTGAGATATCAGGGGGGAGGATATGTCGCCCAGATGCCTTATGTGGATTTACATTTTTATGGGGTTACGACTGGCATCGGCTGGCAGTTTCCTCGCAGTCCTAATCTCGTTTATTTAGCGGTGGAATATGGACATGCTCCCCATCCGCAGATCAGAGAGACTTTTCTTCAAGTCAGCGTTGCAGCCGTTTTCCGAGAGCTATGGTTTATCCCGCCGCGTATAGACTGAGCATCTGCCTAACTTTCCGCAGCATGAGGGGTAAAGGTTTTGCACTGCGATATGCCGGAGGAGGGGACTATTCTTTGCGTATCCTTGTCCGATTTTTCCTTGGCCTGATTATTCTACGGGGGGCAGGAGAAAGGGGATATGCGCAAGTTTCCCTTCCCCTCTTTCCGCCGGCGAAAGCACAGCGGATTACTTTGCCTGTTTTTCTGAACGAGGTTCGCCGAAATGCGCTGGCTATTCGTCAAGCGGGCGTAGCCTTACGTCCTGTCCAAGCTGAGCTTCAGCAGGCATATGCAGCCTTTTTTCCCTCTCTAAATGCGAGTGCCAGTGCGACTCAGAACTATGGTACGACCTTTGACCCTTTTGCATTTGATAGGGTTCAGCAGACTACGACATTTGCCTCGGGGTCTGTGAGTGCAGGGTGGATCATTTTTGCTGGCTTGGCTAATCATTACCTCCTTCGCCAGGCTCGGGCTAATGCCGCCCTTACGCAGGCCAGCTATAGGCGCACTCAGACAGAGGTTTTAGCTCAGGCTCTTATTCAGTTTAGTCAAACTTTGAGCGACTCTTTTCTGATAGCTCTTTCTCACCAGCGAATAGAGCGGCTGCGCGACCAGCTTCGGCGCTTTGCAGCGCAAGCTCAAGCCGGGCAGGTTCTTTCGGCAGACAGTTTGTCTATTTCAGCCCAGATTGCTCGTGAAGAAGCCCAGTACCTCACCCTCTACAATCGTCATCGGGAGAATAAGCTCTTTCTCCTTCAACTGATGGGATGGGATTCGGTGTCGGTAGATTCGGTGGAATTCAGCTTAGGGGTGGAGGTGCCTGACCTTGGGCTTTTGACGGAAGAAGAAGCAATTCAGCTTGCCCTTCGTAATGCCCCTGAGATAGAAGAAGCCCGATGGCGAACTGTAGTTCAGACTTACAGCTTGCGAGCAGCACGCGCTGCCTATTTTCCAACTCTTTCATTGGGCGCCTCTCTCCAGACAAACTATTCCTCTAACGCCGGGAATGTGCGGTTTGATCCAGCGAGGGGATTAGTACGGGAGCCTCTCTCTTTTGAGCGGCAGGTCAGGGAAAACTTCAATCAGTCCATTTCTCTTTCTTTGTCTGTGCCTATTTTTCAGCAGCTGCGCCGGCGGACGCAAGTAGCTCGGGCCGAAGGGGCTCTTCGCAGCGCAGAAATTCAAGTGGAGATTCAGAGGCAGCAGGTGGTGCGGCGCACCCAGCAGGCTTATCTGGCGTGGCGAAATGCTCTCCAGCAAGAGGCTGCCCTACGCTATAGTGTAGAGGCTTCTCAAAGGGCTCTCCAGCAGGCTCAGATTCAATATGAAGCTGGTAGGCTCTCTTATTGGGGCTACCGAGAAGCGCTTCTCACGGCTACACAAGCTCAGCTGGAGCTAGAGCAAGCCCGACTAGATAAAGCATTCCGAGCTATCTTGCTGGCAGCATACACTGGCAAATACACTGGCCTATGAGGCGCTGGCAATGGCTTCTTCTCATAGGAATAGGGCTCCTCTTACTATTTGGGGTGGGGCGATGGGCGTGTGGAGGCGACGGAGCTCTCACTGTAGAAGTGGATACCCTGCGAAGGCGAACCATCCGTCCTTTCATCACGGAGACAGCAGTCATCCGACCTGTAGTGGAAGTGCCTATTAGCCCAGATGTATCAGGCGAAGTAGTGCGGATTTATGTGAAAGAAGGAGATACGGTAAAAGCAGGGCAGCTTCTTTTTACCATCCGACCAGATAACTACCGTATGGCTCTTCTTCAGATGCAGGCGGCTCTGGAGGAAGCAAAGGCTCAGTATGCCTCAGCTCAAGCTGCTTTAGCCCAGCAGGCAGCTGCTTTCATTCAAGAATCCCTTGCTTATGAGCGAGCAAAGCGGCTCTACGAAGGACGAGCCCTCTCAGAGGCTGAATGGGATGCGGCTCGCCTGCGCTATCAGATTAGTCAAGCTCAGCGACAAAGTGCCGAAAACTCTGTCCGAGCGGCATTCCATCGCATTCGGAGTGTGCAAGCTAACCTTGACCGCACGAAGTTGGATTACGAGCGTACCTCTGTTTATGCTTCCATGGATGGAGTGATTACACGCTTGCTTGTACGGGTGGGGCAGCGAGTGGTCGGTGTAGGACAAATGGCAGGCACCGAAAGCGTCCGTATCGCAGACCTGAGCCGATTTCTCGTAGAAACTCAAATCTCTGAAAATGACGTCGTACGCCTACATGTAGGCGATTCAGTGAGTATTGAGGTTCAAGCCTATCCAGAACTGAAACTGCGGGGATATGTGCAGCAGATTGGGTATAGCTCTGGGAGAGCTTCCCCCCAAAGTGAAGCGGCCAGCGCCCTCGCAGGAGAACAGGTGAGTACCTATCTCGTCCGCATAGCGATAGATACCTCAGGCTATGATCCAAAGAAGTATCCCCTACGCCCCGATATGAGCGCTCTGGTACGGATTTATTATGCTAAACGCGAGAATGTACTGACTTTACCACTTCAAGCCATTGTTTTACGCAGGGGTGAGGAGGTCGTATATGAAGTGCGGGAGGGAAAGGCTATTGAGCGAAAAGTCCGCAGTGGCTTAGCCGATGATAAATGGGTGGAAGTGGAGGGGGAGCTTCAAGAAGGGGCGCTCATAGTTACAGGTCCCTACGAGGTGCTGCAAGAGCGGTTGAGAGATAGTGTGGAGGTTAGCATTCGTTCTCGCTTGTGAAGGTAGGGCTTATTGGGTCAGGCAGTTGGGCTTGTGCTCTTGCTTCTTTGATTTGTCAGAATAGGCATACCCTTCTGTGGTGGGTGCGGCGTCCAGAAGTAGCCGCCACCCTGCGTAGGGAAGGTCGGCATCTGGAGGTCTTTCCAGAATACGTTTTTCCCCAGCAGTGTGTGGAGTTTGTTACTTCGGACATTACGGCGGTATTGGGGGAGGCTGAGCTTTTGATTTTAGCGATACCTGCGCGGTATGTGTGGAGCACTTTGGAGAAGGTGGATTTTCCTGAAGGGGTTCCGTGGGTTTCAGGGACAAAAGGGCTTCTTTTTGAGACTGGACTGCGTCCCAGTGAGTACCTTTCTCGCCGAGGGGTGAAAGAGCTGGCAATTCTCAGCGGCCCCAGTTATGCCGAAGAAGTGCTTGCTTGCCGACCGACATGGGTCGGCTTAGGCACAGCATCCTTTCATCTCCGAGAAGTAGTACAGGCGGTCTTAGGTACTTCATTTTTCCATTTGCTTCCGACTGCGGCTGTGGAATCTTTAGAGTGGGTGGGCATTTTGAAGAATATCTACGCCATAGGGATCGGGGCAGTGAGCCTTTTGGGGGATAACGCTCGGGCGGCGCTGGCAGCGGCGATGCTGAGGGAGCTGCAGGCTATTCTATCCGTCTGGGTGCCAGAGGAGAAGGTAGAGGTGCTCTCCCCGCCATGGGCGGGGGATTTTTTAGTTACTGCATTCGGGACGCTGAGCCGCAATCAGCGTCTGGGGCAGTACTTAGCTCAGGGCTATCGTCCTCGCACGGCATTGGCTCGGCTCGGCACAGAAGCAGAAGGATATTATGCTGCCCTCTCCCTGCGCAGCCGTATAAGTCCAGAGTTTCCCCTCCTCTATACCATCACACGCGTCTTGAATGAGGAGGAGCTTTCCGAAAACCTTAGCTCGCATTTGTTGAGGCTCCTTTCCTGATGATTTTACCACTCCTTTATATCCTCTCGCCGAAGGCGCTTAGGAATGTATCTGTGGGGGCGATAGAAGCCGCCTATTTGAGCCTCTGCCGTAGGCAAAATCCGCCAAAAGGTTGGGTAGGCTCTGTGAAGTTGAACCCCTACTCCGCCTTGAAGGTAAAAACGCTGCAGGTAAGGCTCTAACCACACCCGTATCCCCGAGAGAATCATCATCCGCGTGTCCCAGCGAGTTTCCCTGCCCGGTAGGTACCGCTGGTGAATATGAAATCCAACATAAAGAGGGCGGTCATACCTTTCTTTTTTCATAAAAAAGCCAACGGGATGAGAAACTCCCAAAGAAAAGTAGGCAGGGATGGGGGAGCAGTGGAAAAAAGTGTGATTGTACCGAAGGGCTAAAGCGGGTCGCGCCCATAGATGAACCCCACCTATGCCCCAGCTTCCCCCCCAGTAAAAGGGCTTGGGAGCATCTAAAGGCTGACTATAGGCGACGCAGCTTCCCAGCAGCCCAATCCACTTGATAGCGGCTCTCACTGGTAGTCGTCGTAGTGCGCGGCTCCTCTCCAACAAAGTCTGTTACTCGCTCTTCACTGCGCCTTAGGAGGCTGCCATCCCGTTCCAATAGAGCTTGAGCTTGACTTACTCTATTCGGAAAAACCTGCTGATAGGCACACAGGAGGGTATCTAACAGATTGCAAGTGCTATCTGTCAAAAGGGCATAGAAGAGGGTGCCGTCGGGAGACATTAGCTCTATGAACCAGAGCTCTCGGGCCTCTGGTCCTTTCCAGCGACCAATGGGAGCATACACGCCCACAGGTAGCACCTGCTTTTTGAGCCATTCTTGCACCTCTGGAGAAAATGGATCCATGGACCGTCCTGAGGGAATTTGCACAGGAGGGACTACGGGAGGAAGTCCATTTCTCAGCTCCTCACAGACAGAGGGACTACCGAGATTAAGAGGAGGGGCTTCTTCTGTCGGCGTAGAAGAAGGAGTAGGACTACAAGAACTTAGAAGGCATAAGAGCCCTGCCCATACATACCTGTAGGTCATGATACAAACTTACGGGCTTTTTATGAGAATAGATGCGTAATATTGCAAGCAATGTGCGGTATCGTAGCTTATACGGGTTTCCGCAGCGCAGCGCCTCTCTTGATAGAGGGCCTTCGCCGGCTGGAATACCGGGGATACGATTCTGCTGGGCTCGTTACTCTCTCTAATGGTCAGTTCTGGCTTCGCAAGCAGGCAGGAAAAGTCTCAGCTTTGGCTCGTGTAACCGATGAGCGCTCAGTTCCCGGTACGGTTGGCATTGCTCATACTCGCTGGGCTACCCACGGCGCTCCCACCGATACCAACGCTCATCCCCATGTCAGCTATGATGAAAATCTCGTGCTGGTGCATAATGGCATCATAGAAAATCATGCTGCTCTGCGTGCGCGTTTAGAGCGGGAGGGCATAAGCTTTGTGAGCGAGACAGATACAGAGGTTTTAGCGCACTGGCTGGCGTGGATACGTCAGCAATATCCGACTGAGAGTTGGTCAGAGGTAATAAAGCGGGCTTTCGCTCACGTAGAGGGAACCTTTGGCATAGCTATTTTGGTCAAACAGGCCCCCGGGCTTGTGATTTTGGTGAGGCGATTCAGTCCTCTCTTGATAGGATTAGGAAAGGGTGAATATATCGCTGCTTCGGATGCCACGGCTATTATCCCTTATACGCGGGAGGTGATTCATTTGGAAGAGGATGAGGCTGCTCTTTTGCACCCAGACTTTTCGGAGCCAGAAATTTTCAGCCTGAAGGATAAGATACGCATTCCTCAGAGAGAGTATATAGAGTGGGATGTAGCGGCGATTGAGCGGGGGGGCTATCCTCACTTTATGCTCAAAGAGATATTTGAGCAGCCTCAGGCTTTGCGTGAATGCATGCGGGGTCGGATTCGTCAAGAGCCTTTAGAGGTGCGGCTGGGAGGAATCAGTAGCGTAATGGACAAGCTCCTCTCTGCTTCTCGTCTCACTCTCGTGGGATGCGGAACCAGCTGGCATGCTGCCTTAGTTGGGGAATATCTGATAGAGCAGTTAGCTCGCGTCCCTGTGGAAGTTGAATATGCTTCAGAGTTTCGTTACAGGGACCCCGTTATTTTGCCAGGCGATGTTGTTATAGGTATAAGTCAAAGTGGGGAAACCGCTGATACTTTGGCTGCCCTTCGCATGGCAAAAGCCCGAAATGCCCTCATTTTAGGCATCACGAACGTAGTAGGTTCCAGCATTCCACGTGAAACCCACGCAGGGATATACATTCATGCAGGTCCTGAGATAGGGGTGGCTTCTACAAAAGCTTTTACGGCTCAGCTTACAGCGCTTACGCTTTTTGCCCTACATCTGGGAGCTGCTCGGTATGTCATAGACCGCAGCCTTCATGACCTTTTGATAGAAACGCTTCTTGGGCTGCCTGACTTGGTAGCGCAGACCTTAGAACGGCTAAATGAGCCTGCCTTACACGTTGCTGAGCAGCTTGTCTCTGCGACAAATGTGTTCTACCTGGGGCGGGGATATAACTTCCCAGTGGCTTTAGAGGGTGCTCTCAAGCTTAAGGAGATTGCCTACATTCATGCGGAGGGCTATCCTGCTGCTGAGATGAAACACGGCCCCATAGCGCTGATTGACAAAGGAATGCCAGTGGTAGTAATTGCTCTGCGGGACAGCCTTTATGAAAAGGTGCTGGGAAATATCCAAGAGGTACGCGCCCGAGGGGCAAAAGTCATAGCTATTGCCACAGAGGGGGATGAACACATTCGTTCGTATGCGGAGGAGGTTCTGTACGTGCCAAAAGTACCTGAGCCTCTATCTCCAATTTTGGCCGTACTTCCGCTCCAGCTTTTAGCCTACCATACAGCGGTCTTACGCGGATGCGATGTAGACCAACCGCGCAATCTGGCTAAGTCAGTAACAGTAGAGTAAGCTCCTAATGCCCGCATGGCGATATCCCTTCGTGTGGGCAGCAGCGGGCATGATTTTGGGGATTCTCCTTGCTGAGATTTCAGGGAAGGGAGCTTTGCTCATATGGGGTGGAATAGTAGGGGGAAGTGCCTATGCGTGGTTTAGATTGCAGTGGGGGCGGCTAGTGTGGAGCTTGCCTCTTTTCGCTTTTCTGGGATGGGTGCGGGCATGGGTGGAAAAACTTCCTCCTCCTAATGCTCTTTCTACTTTCACGGGACATCTGGTTCGGCTCTCTGGGTATGTAATAGAAGAGCCTTTTCGCACAAAAAGGGCTTATCGGCTTCTTTTGCGGGTAGATTCAGTTTATCTATATCGCTTGAGGCAGCTCTTTCCTACAGAAGGTCGGCTTCTTCTGTATGTGAGAGACAGTAGCGTAATGACCATTCCTGTCGGGACCCGCATTTATGCTTCCTGCCGGCTGGATAGCATTCGCTTCGGGGCAGATTATTGGGCACGACAAAAAGTTTTTGTAAGTGCATTTTCAGAAGAGGTGGAGAAAGGAAAGATAGAACCCCTTTACCTCTTCGGTTACTTTCAGCGGCTGCGGCAAGCTATAATAGCCAAGATGGAATCCACCTCTCCTCTCTCAGGGGCCCCTCTGGCTGTGGCACAAGCGCTTCTACTGGGATACAAGCGGGGCATAGAACCAGAAGTCCGAGAAACTTTCCAGCTCTCTGGCGCAGCTCATATCCTTGCCGTGTCTGGAATGCATGTAGGGCTTGTTTTGTCTGTATGGCTTTTTCTTCTTTCTAAGCTGCCGGCGGGGTGGGGAAGGCATTGGGTCAGTCAGAGCCTCCTTCTGGTGGTAGTGGTAATGTATGGCTTTCTTACTGGCGCCAGTCCTTCTGCAATGCGAGCCGTGATTATGGGAAGTGTGGCTATCGCAGCGCGCATGCTTCAGCAGCTTTATCTGCCGCTGAATGCCTTAGGCTTTGCAGCATTTCTCCAGAGTGCAGCCGAACCAAATGTAATATATGAACTGGGATTTCAGCTTTCTTACGCAGCCGTAGGAGGAATCATGGCCTTCTACGAGCCTATCCGAACTTTTCTCTTGCGCCGCTCAAAGAAAGAAAGCCTCTTTTTCTCCTACCTCAAAGACATTACTGCTGTTTCTCTGGCAGCCCAAGGAGGAACGCTATTTTTGAGCTGGGCGTACTTTGGGCGCTTTCCTATCTACTTTCTGCTGGCGAACTTGATTGCAGTGCCGCTGGCTACAGCATTAGCTTTTTCAGCAGTGGCGTGGGTCGGGCTTATGTATGTGCCAGGCGTGGCAGAGATAGTGGGCTATCCTCCTTATGCTTTTGCTTGGCTGCTTGTGAAAAGCGTTCAGCTTATATCTGCACTGCCCGGGGGAAGTCTTTCCCTTCCTGCTATCCCTCCTTATCTGGGGGTATTCCTGACGCTCATCACGATAGTCGCCGTAGGGGTGTGGCTCCATCATCGCTTGAAAGAAGCCAAAACGCCTTGGCTCATTTGAAGTTTGCTTACTTCGTTGCCCATGTACCGCAATCAAGCCATAGAAATAGATGTAGATGGCTCTTGGCAAGAAAATGGCTATGTGGGCTACGGACTGGTAGTTCGGCAAGATGGAAAAGAAGTATACCGAGAAGGGGGGCGGGTTCCCTCAAATGATCCTGACCTTCAGGCTCATCGGCAGATTGGGGGGGAAATCTATGCTGTTGTGCAAGCGGTGCGCTGGTGCCTCCGCCATAAAGTAAAAGCTTGTACCATCTATCATGATTACGAGGGCTTAGCTCGCTGGGCGCGTGGAGAGTGGAAAGCTAAAACTACGCTGACCAAGCGCTACGTGGATTTCCTCCGCCGAGCTGGTGTGGAGATAGAATGGGTGAAGGTGCCAGCCCATGCGGGGCTGGTATGGAATGAGATAGCGAACAAGTTAGCCATGGGCTCCTGAGGACTTCCGTTTTTATATCCCTAAGCTCTCTATAGCTGCTTCGCAGCGGCTTCGGATTTCTTCTTCTAAATTGTCATAGGCTCTTGGCTGGAAGGTCTCGCCGGTCAGGCGCTGATAGACTTCAATGTACCTTTCCCGAGCCTCTTGGATTATGGTAGGAGGGAGGGGAGGAGGGGTGGCATTAGGTTGTCCTTGAAAGCCTTGGCGCATAAGCCATTCGCGTACATATTCTTTGGTCAGGTGGATTTGGGGGTCTTGGCGAGCTTGCCTTTCATAGTATCCGTCCAACTTTAAGTACCGAGCACTATCAGGAGTATGTACCTCGTCGGCCAGAAGGACTTCTCCATCCCACGTTCCAAATTCATACTTCGCATCGCAGAGGAGCATCCCCCCACGCTCTGCAATCTCTATACCTTTTTTGAAGAGATAGAAGGCATATTCTCTGATGCGATCCCAGTGGGCTCGGGGCACCAGTCCAGATTCTACTATCTCTCGCTCAGAGATTTCCACATCATGACCAATAATGGATTTCGTAGTAGGTGTGAGAATAGGCTCGGGAAGAATATCATTCTCTATAAGTCCGTCGGGCAATCGCACGCCGCTGATTAACCGTCCCCCAGTCCGATACAAGCGCCACGCATACCCTACTAAGCACCGCCGAATAATCACCTCTACCGGATAAACCTTCACTCGCCGCATCAGAAGCACATTGGGGTCAGGCGTACTAATCCAAGCAGAGGGCACTTCATTTTGATAAAAGCGGAACATGAAATCCGATATCCCCGTGAGAACTTGCCCTTTATGAGGAATTGTCTCGGAAAGGATAGTGTCAAACGCCGAGATGCGGTCGGTCGTTACGATCAAAAGGTATTCATGCTCTATCTCGTACACATCGCGTACTTTGCCCCGATAGAAGCCTGTCTGCTTTGGCAGCTGAAAGTTAGTCTGGTAAAAACCTTGCATGGCTTTTTATGAAGTGGCAGCGTAATGGGCGGCGATTTCCTCTGTCATAGCGAGGTTGTGATACACCTTTTGAACATCATCGTGTTCCTCCAGCTGCTCTATCAGGCGAAGGGCTTTTTGGGCTTCTTCCCAGCTGAGTTGCACATATGAGCTGGGAACCCAAGCCAGGGAGGCTTCTTCTGGTTCAATCTTGAGCTTTTCCAGGGCTTCTTGGAGGGCTCCGAAGCTCTCGTAGCTACAAGTTACTACGGCTGTATCTTCACTGATTTCCACATCTTCTGCGCCTGCTTCTATCATGGCTTCTAAGAAGGTTTCTTCTTGGGGAATTCTTTCGGCGGGGATAGTGAATACTCCTTTTCGGGAGAAAAGATAAGACACGGCGCCCGAGGTGGCGAGGCTACCCCCTCCGCGGGAAAAAAGCGTCCTAAGCTGAGAAACTGTGCGGTTCGTGTTATCGGTCATGGCTTCAATCAGGACAGCTACGCCGCCAGGCGCATAGCCTTCATACATGACTTCTGTGTAGTTTTCTGCGCCAGAGTCGCCTTTGGAAATAGCGCGTTCAATCACATCCTTAGGCATATTGGCGCGGCGAGCGTTCTGAATAGCCAAACGCAAACGCGGGTTGAAGTCTGGGTTAGGGCCGCCCTCTCGTGCTGCTACCGTGATTTCTCGCACCAGTCGGGTGAAAAGCGCTCCTCTTTTCGCATCCACTATGGCTTTTTTTCGTTTTATCTGCGCCCATTTACTATGACCCGCCATACAACAAAGATACAAAGCCTCTCTTAGCGGCTCTTTCTAAGAATATGATAGGCAAATCCACCCACTATTCCCATTCCTGCGGCAGTCATGAAGAGACGCCATTCCATGCTTTCTGCGCATAGAGGCTCCATGAAGGTTACAGCGAGTGCAGGTAAGGTAGCTCCTGCGATTGTAAGTCCCAGGCGCAGCGCCCCCCGAAAGCTATACCCCATAGTAAGGGATAAAGCCGTCATGCCTCCATAGGCAAGGAGGGTAGTCCATGCGCTGGCGATGTATCCAAACCTTGGAATGCCATATAGATTCCCCATCCAAGTTATCAGACTGCCGACGGCTGTGATGACTATGCCGGGGGTTGGGGTCTTTTTGAGCTTGTACCAAATAGAGGCTTGGATGAGAGAGCCAGCAAAAAGATTTGCCCATAGAAGGATAGGCACCACTTTGAGCGCTTCATGATAAGCTGTAGGGAAGAGCGGTTTAGGAAGCAGTCCCCCCCACTGCGTTGCTAAAAGCGGTTTTGTCCATAGGGTGAGAAAAATCACCCCAATAGAGGCGATGGTGTGATATAAAATCCAGCTTCGGTGGAAAAATGAACTGTCTCCCCGGTATTCGCCCAGCAGGAGCGGCTCTCCCGCTTGACGATACGCTTGAACAAAAAGCGCCAAAGCCATCGCCGCTTTATATGCAGCTCCATAGAGAGCAGTTTCTACCAAACTGTACCGAGCCAATAAAATGCGGTCTAATACATCGTTTGTAGCGCCAAGGAGGCCCATGATAGCCAGAGGAACCCCATACTGCAGAAGTGTGAAAGCTGACGGTGCCTCTGAGGGAGAAGGAGGCGGTCCCCACGCAAGCCCCCATATAAGCCGCAGCGCAGAAGAGAAAAGATTAGCCCCGAGAATAAACTCCACCCCATAGCCCTGGATACCTACGCCCCATATATTGAGTAAAAGAAAGGTGCCTACATGTCCTATTTGGATTGCGGCAAATCGCAGAGGCGAGCCTATCGCTCTCTGATGCGCCAAAGTAAAACTGCCCCAAGCATCTACCATCCATATGCTTATAGCCAGCCAGAGAAGGGCTTCTCTCCCCTTATACCCTAAGGCTGGAGAAATAAAAGGCACTGCCAGAGCAAGAGGAAAGTTGAGCAGAAGCCCGCTCAGGAGAAGTAGTCGCATCACTCGCCAGAAGGTGCCGCCTAACTGCTCCTTTCTGCCGAAGCGGAAATACGCTGTCTCCATGCCCAAGCCCGTAGCTATGAGTCCAAAGGCAATCCACGAGTACAATTCAGACAGGCGCCCGTAGTCTTCTACAGGGAGCCTATGTACATAAAGGGGAGTAAGGAGCCAGTTGAGAAGGCGAGCAGTAGCACTGGTAAGCCCGTAAATCGCTCCATGATACAGGAGCCTTCGTAGAGACACGCTCAAAGGTAGGAGACTACAGGGGTACTGTCTCGTATGCTATCGCCAGTTTTTTACCGCACAGCTGATGAGCGTACGCAGGGGCTACAGGAAAAGGGCTTCAGGGCTGGTATGAGATTACGACTTCTTATAAGCAATTACCGCTGAGAGTGGCTTTTTGAGGGCTTACGAAAAAGGTAGTAGATAAGCTAAACTACGTTGAGTACTTCTGTCAGGCTATGCAGCCCTTATGAAGGAAGCAGCTGTGGTAGATAAGCTGAACTACGCTAAGTATCTTGTAGCTTTGCAGCCTATATGCAGCGCATCCTCCACTGGGCTGGACAGACATTTTCTTCTGAAGCTTCACCAGAAGAGCCACTTTACAAGGTTTTAGAACGGGTGGGGCTGCCAGCAGGTACGGAGATTCTCACGGCCACTACAAATGGGTCTATCCATGAGCTACAAGCTCCCGTCGGAGACCATGTGGAATTTCAGCTTTTAGGCTGGGATTCGCCCGAGGGGAAATACGTCTTTTGGCATTCCAGCGCTCATATTCTTGCAGAGGCGATTTTGTCTTTTTTCCCTAAGGCGAAGCTCAGTATCGGCCCTCCCATAGAGAATGGATTCTACTACGACATAGATTTCGGCGATACTCCCATATCCCCAGAAGATTTTGAGCGCATAGAGCAGAAATTTCTTGAACTTGCTGCCCAGCCTGAATACTTTGTCCGCAAAAAAGTCTCTAAGGAGGAGGCTCTCTCTTATTACCAGCAGCGAGAAAACCCCTATAAGATAGAGCTTATTCAAGAGCTTCCCCCTGATGATATTACTTTTTATGAGTCGGGCAATTTCGTAGATTTATGCAAAGGCCCGCATTTGTGGCATTCGGGACCTATTCGTGCAGTGAAGATCCTTTCGTTGGCGGGGGCTTATTGGCGAGGCGATAGTCGGAATCCTCAGCTGACGCGGGTCTATGCTATAAGCTTTCCTGAGAAAGCCCTTTTAGAAGAGTATCTCCATTTCTTAGAAGAAGCGGCTCGCCGTGATCACCGAAACCTGGGCAAGCAGCTTGACCTTTTTTCTTTCCACGAGGAGGGGCCGGGCTTTCCTTTCTGGCATCCTAAAGGCATGCGCCTCCTTACTGCTCTCCAAGACTGGATGCGGGCGAAGCTCCTCCGCAGTGGCTATGAAGAGATAAGAACGCCAATCATTCTCACTCAGCGCCTGTGGGAGCAATCAGGCCACTATGAGAACTATCGGGAGAACATGTACTTCACTACCATAGACGAAGAGCCCTACGCCGTAAAGCCAATGAACTGTCCCGGAAGTACAATTATTTACCGCAGCCGTTTAAGGTCATATCGGGAACTGCCGCTGCGCCTATTTGAGTTTGGGCTTGTGCATCGGCATGAGCTTTCTGGCGTGCTTACGGGGCTTTTCCGAGTGAGGGCTTTCACCCAAGACGATGCTCATATCTATTGCACGCCAGAGCAGATTGAGCCAGAAATCACCGCTCTCCTACAGCTGGTGAATGAAGTATATGAAGCCTTCGGATTTTCTCAGCGGGAAATATACCTCTCTACTCGTCCAGAAAAGTACATTGGTTCTCTGGAGCTTTGGTCTCAGGCAGAATCAGCTTTAGAGGCTGCATTGCGGAAGTCTGGCTTCACTTTTCAGATTAATCCAGGGGAGGGGGCTTTCTACGGGCCGAAGATAGACTTTGTTGTGCGGGATAGTTTGAGGCGGCGATGGCAGTTGGGAACGATTCAGTTAGACTTTTCCATGCCCAGACGATTTGGTTTGGAGTACATTGGTCCGGATGGGCAGCCTTCTACACCAGTGATGATACATCGGGCTATTTTGGGTTCCTTTGAGCGGTTTATAGGGGTGCTGCTGGAGCACACAGCAGGTGAGCTTCCCCTATGGCTATCCCCTATTCAAGTCAAGGTTTTACCAGTGAGTGAAAAATTTTATGCCTATGCAGATGAGGTCGGCAAGGCCTTAGCTCAAGCTGGCATACGATGGGCAGTGGATAAAACGGATGAGAAACTTGGCAAAAAAATCAGAGAAGCGGAACAGGAGAAAGTTCCTCTTATCTGGGTAGTTGGGGCGAAGGAAGCAGAGAGCGGCACTGTCTCTATACGGGATCGGCGCACTCGCACCCAATCGGAGGGAGTGCCCTTGGCGCAGGCTGTGCAGGATGTTCTTCAGGCTTCCCAGCCCCCTATATAAGATAAAAATCGTATTTTGGGGCCATGAGAGAAGATATACTCTTAGGGGGGCCATCCGCTTTTTTGGCGGAGGAGCTGGGGCTTCAGCTTTCTGAAAGGCTTGTTGCCTATCAAGCCTGGTGGGAGACGGAGGGGGCCTCTATCTCTGCAGCGATAGATCGGCTTGGAACCCCTCATTTGCGACAGTTCAGTCCTACAGGCGAGCGGGTAGATGAAATACTCTATCCTCCCAATTACACTTATCTGCTGGATGCGGGCTACTCAGCAGGAGTTTTATACGAGGTGGCGGAGAGGCATGATTGGCGGTTCAGCTTTATGTTGGGGTTTATCACCTCGTATTACGATCCGGGGGTGTATTGCCCATACACGGTTACTTTTTCGGCTTGGGTGCCGATATATAAGTACTATTCGGGGGCGCGTCGGGAGGAGTTTCTAAACCTTTTGACTCGGCGGGAACCTCCCTTCGGACAGGGGGCGACCTGGATGACAGAAATAGGAGGGGGGTCTGACTTAGGGGCAAATGTTCAGACGCATGCGCGTTTCTCTAACGGAATGTGGCTATTGAATGGAGAAAAGTATTTCGCCAGTAATGTAGGAGCAGATTTGAGCGTAGTGGCTGCGCGACCGGAAGGAGCTCCTACCGGTGTCAAAGGCGTTGCCCTTTTTATCGTTCCGCGGGAAAGGCTCCATGGTATCGGTCGGAATTATTTGATTCGCAGGCTGAAGGACAAGATAGGTACTCGTAGTGTGCCCACGGGGGAGGTGGAGCTTCGAGAGGCTGAGGGTTATTTGATTGGTGATGCTCGGCAGGGGATTTATTACATCATGGAGGTGCTCAACTTTTCTCGGGTGGCAAATAGCATCGGGGTAGTAGCACATGGACTACATGCTCTTTCACAGGCATATCGGTTTGCCCAGCAAAGGAGGCTTTTTGGGCGATTTTTAGTAGAGCAGCCCCTTTTTCGGCATGAGCTGGCTCAGCAGTATGAAAGGCTCCGATGGGCAGGTGCGCTGGCTTGGCTTACTGAGCAGTGGTTAGAGACCGTCTGGCTTGAAAAGCCCCCTTACTCAGAAAAGTATGCCCTCTTTCGCCTTTTGACTCATTTGGCGAAATTCTGGACTGCGAAAGTTGCCCTTCAAGCTGCCCAGTGGAACTTTGAAATATGGGCAGGGCTGGGGACGCTTAGAGAGTTTCCACCTGAGCGCTTCGTTCGGGAGCTGCTGGTAACTGACATTTGGGAGGGGACCCGACATCGCCACCTTCTGGATGGGTGGGAAGTCCTGCGGCGCTATCCCCTTCTCTCTCACATATCCGCACTGTGGGAGATTCAGGCAGTAGATTCTTCTCTGCTCACCGATATAGAGAAGGCTCTAAGCCTTCCCGAAGAAGAAGCTATTTCGCTCATAGAACCTCTACTCACCCGCCTCGCTCAGGCCATCGGTATGATTACAGCGGAAAAGCGTTCCTATGCAGTGTTAGCCTAAGGGGCTGGACCTACTTCAGCTTATCCAGTGAGAAAGCTTCTGGGCTGAGATTTTTCGGATTTCCTTTGAGAAACTTTTTCCATTTCTCAAAAGCTCTCTCTTCTGAGCTATGCCTGCTCAAAGGAAAGAGAGGGTGATAGCCCTCTGTACAGGGCTTTCTATGCGGAGGCTACAAACCTCCTGAAAGGTGGGTCTGATTAGAGCTGAGGAGCTCTCTGGCTAAGGCTGAGGGGGAAAAGCAGGGCTCTAAAAAAACTTACGTATTCCGAGGAGGGGAGCCATTCGTCAAAAAATGAGTGCAGTAGCAAGCGCTTCTTTTGCTTTCAGCGCCATGGTCAGAAGCTGTGGGGAAAGCGGAGCCCTACTAACTTTTCTTCAAAACTCTTTTTGGGAAAGAGAAGTTAGGCAGCCTTGCTTGGGTTATGCTTTGGGGGGGCAAGGGGGTAGCTGCTTACGAGCAGGAGGAATCTTTGTGTAGGCTTGAAACTTGATTAGCATCGGGCGCGGGGTTCATAGAAAGCAGAAACTTTGTCGCCCCTTCCTCTGCGAAGTGGAAAAAGGCTATATGAGCTATGAGGTGGGAGGAAGGCTTTCCTCTTCGGCGGCGGCTTCTTGGGAGGTCGGGATTTCTTCTTCTCCTGTGTAAGCTGTCTCCCACGCAGAGGCATTGTAGCCAGCTAAGCGGGCCAGATGAACCATATTTTCTGTGTAGCCATGGGTGAAAATCACTTCCTCTGCTTCAGTCTCCCGCAGCGTCTGGAGAAGCTGATAAAAGTCGGCGTGGTCTGAGAGGGAGAAGCCTCGGTCTAAGGCTTTTTGTCGGCGGCGGCCGCGGATAGCCATCCACCCCGAAGCCTGAGCTTCTTCATAGGGCTCAAAGCGGCTAAGCCAGCGGCTCTTCTGTACCGCCGGCGGAGCTATCAATAAGATGCCGTTTTCTTTATTCCATTCTGCCGCTGATTTCCAAGGAAGCAGTCGCACACCCGCCGCTTCGTATATCTGATTGAGCTCTACCAGACTTTGATGAACATAAACAGGGCCTACTGGCGGAAGGGAAGCCAGAAGCCGTTGAGCCTTCCCCAACGAATAGGCATATAGAATGGCATTTTTTCCTTTAGCTCGGCAATCAGCCCACCACTGAGCTATTTCTTCTATGACAGTCTCGGGCGGTGCCCATTGATAAATAGGAAGTCCGAAGGTGCATTCCGAAATAAGCACATGAGCCTTCAGCGGCTCAAAGGGTGAAGTCGTTGGGTCTGCCTGCCGTTTATAGTCTCCTGTAATTACATACACCTCACCTCGATACTCTAACCGAATCTGTGCCGCTCCTCTTATATGACCAGAGGGATGAAAGCTGACTTTCACTCCAGTGATGGAGCGCTTCTCCCCCCATCTTAGTCCTTCTACTTGAATGTTTCCCAGTCGCTGACGCAAAAGGGGGACATTTTCCTCTGAGGTGAGGTAAGCTGCACTGCCCCATCGTGCATGGTCGCTGTGGGCATGGGTGATAAGAGCATACTTCACAGGCCGCCAAGGGTCTATGAAAAAATCCCCCGGCTCGCAGTATAAGCCATAAGGGGTAGGATATATCCAGCGCTCCACCGGCATCAGTTGGTGAGGGAGAAGCGAAACTGTACTCCTACTGCCGTGAAGGAAGTAGGAAAGGAATTCGACAGTACAGGGCGATTACGGGTGTGCTCTATGTAGGCGCGGACAGTGAGCTGAGTGCTGATGCTGTAATCCACCGCAGGCTTTATAGTGAAAGAGCGAGTGCCTCCTATCGGCTGCGTGAAAATCGGATTGTCTATCTGGCGGTTTTGATTAATCAGGCTACGATAGGTGATTTCTATGCGGAAGGTCGCGCTATTTTTCAGCTCAAAAGTTCGTCCAAAGAGAGAGAAGGGCTGCAAGAAACTCTCTCGCCGCCAGTTCCATGTGAAACTGAATTCGGTATTCTTGTTTTGATTGAGCTGAAGGGCTCCGACATTGAGGGTAGTGGTACGACTGCGCCGCAGTTCTATAGTAGTGTTCATGCCGTTTTTCCAGGCTATATTGAACCCTACCAGCGGAGAGAAACTCTCCTGAATGCTAACTGCATTGATGACAAAGACGGGCTCAAAGTTATATACCGTAAGTCCTGGCAAAGTATCTAAGGGGCTCTGAATAGGCTGGATGGACTCGGAAAAGCCGTCTCTATTTCGGTCTGCCGCCCGCAGGTTGAGAACATAGCTTGCTGTATAGGTGCCTCGGTAAGCGTGATTGAGGGTAACGGTTCGGAAGCGCTCTTTGAAAAATGGAATTTGGCTCAGTCCAGTATAGCTGACATTCCAGTTAGGAAGGGGAATTGAAGGAAAAGGCGAAAGGCTCATGCGATTGGGGTTATAGGGACCATAAGCGCTCAAAAAAGCGAGGGTCAGCACATCCTGCTGAGAACCTGTATAGCCGTTCCAGTAGTCTCGGCGCGTTAGCACGGCATTTGGTCCAAGGACGGATTCGTAAAAAGGATTAGAAAGCCGCAGGCGGGTAGAAAAAATGTAACGATACTCTCCTTCTAACCGCTCATAGGAGCGGTCTCTTTGTCCTAACGCTAAAAGCCGGGCCCCAAGAAAACTCATGCTAAAGCTACCCTGAGCACTGGGGTTACTGAAAGCAAAGTCCTGCTGGAGGGTATCCCAGCCAAAAAGCCCTCCTCGGGTAAAGCTTTCATTGCGGGTAAGGGTAAGGTCTATACGCAAGTCTTTTACTGGAGTGATGCCTGCGCGGACATTGAGTTGGGTGCTACGGGTTTGCTGGAAAGGAAGGGTGAAGCGCGGGTCCCGAGTGAACCAGCCTTTGCGGGCATTTGTTTGGAGCCATCCGCCTTGCAGGTCAGGCTGTTCCCCAAGGATAAAGCCCCATCCCGGCGCTTGACTTCGCACCCCCGTAACCGAATCAGTATAGTCCCAGTCTAATCCAAAGTTAGCTGGACGAGGCAGAAAACCCGGTAAAGTCGTCCCTTGCTGACGGCTGTAGGTTACATCCACATTCTGAATGCCGAAAATAATCTTGCCTATCACTCGTCCAATTTGCCGGGCTGCGATGTATGGGTCATCTCCTTGCTTGCGAGAAGTATCTGCTTGAGAAAAGATGTTTCTTTTCGGCGGAGGCGTCAAAAGTTTGTCAATAAACTTGACCTTCTTGTACAAGCTGGATAGCTGAAACTGCCCCGTTACTTGAATGTTACGGCTGTTGGAGATGGTATTACCAAATCGCTCTTGTCCCAGAGCTGCTGTCATCCACCGATAATCGGCTGTGTAGGTAACGCTGGAATTTATCCAATCTGTCCATTTGATTTTGTTCAGTGGCAGCCGATAGGTGGCCGTAATGTTTTGTTGGAAGTTCAGGGTGCGACCGAAATTTATTCGGTGAAACTTACCACGAGCGGGGTCTTTTCCAAAGCTGAGAAAGTTATTCCATAAGCTATCTCGTTTCTCAGGGGTGTTGATAGGTCCTTCTGGTTCATCTACCCGAGCCTGCACGGTGGCGTTATAGTTGAGATTGAGGCTGGGGGTAAGGTTCCATTGGAGCACATACTGACGATTCAAAAGGAAGTTCTGGTAGAAAGTGGGGCGAACTTGCGGTCCGCCGCCAATGGGACGAAGCTTTTGCTCTTGATACTGGCGGTTCCCCTCCACTCGCCAGCCAACTTGCGCTGGAAGATAGCTTATGCTAAAATCCCTAAGAAGTGCAGGCTTTAGCTTTCCGAAGGGCTTGAAGGGCTTGGATTGGAAATTGTAGTTATAGGCAATGCTGCCGGTGTATTGGCGGTTAAAGAGATATTCGGTTTGGGGATTGCGGGTGTAAGTTTCATTGTAGCCATAGCTAAAGAGGAAGTTTTGCAAGTGCCAGAATCGCTTCTTAGCTTGCGGGTTGACGTAGGTCTTTCGCACCCCAGCGAAAGTGTAGCTGTAGGTGCGGCTATAAGAGGTGAGTATCCGCTCTAAGCTATCTCGCTGAGAGAGATTGGATTGAGCTTCTAAACGGGTGCGTGTCAGGACATCGGGGTCGTATGGACTATACAGCGGACGAGTAAAACTCTCCCCATAAGTGAAAAACGCGGGGATTTCCAAACCGGCTTTTTGAGGGAGGAGGCGATGAAGTTGCAGCCCGCCTGTCAGAGTGTAGCGCTGCTGCCATTCTGTAGAGCGCTGCCCTACCTTTTGTTCAATAGAGCCGAACCAGGGCGTACTCATGCTGCCTGATACGGACAGATTGCCTAAGTCAGCCAGTCGCACATTGAGCACGCCCGAGGTACTCCACCCTGGACGAGTGTTGTAATTTGTTACTCGCAGTTCATTCACCCAGACCTCTACGCAGATGGGACCGCGCCCGTCGTCGGGATTCCGTATTCCGATGAGAATAGTTTTGACATTATTGAGCTGGGGAGTGCCTTTCACAGAAATCCTACTGCCATTAGGGAGAGTATAAGTGAAAACCTGATTGATGGGGAAATTCTGGCGCTGTCTGGCTTCATCCCTAAGAACTTTTACAAAGTTGAGGTCCTCTAAGCGAATGTCTATGTTATTTGCCCAAATGTTTTCTACGCTAAGGTTGCCGGGTTGGGAAAGCTGGAGGGGAACTTCATACTCGTAGTAGTTGTCTGAGTAGTCTGTACCAATGCGGATAAATAGCGTAACATCGCCGAGCTGGCTTACGTTTGGTGGAATGGGGCTTCCGACGAGAGGTTCTGCGTGAGCCCACAGGCGAAGCCGCTCATAAAAGCGCAAGTCATAATTGAAGGTGCGAAATACCCCGCGCCCATCTCCATCCGCGAGGTTGCATACCCGCATGACAAGGCTTTGTTCATTTTGAAGAAGGCCAGCGATAGGACTGCCGGGAATCGGCTGGCGCAAGATATTGGGCGGCAGGACGTAAGGGAAGGGTTGACGCGAACCGTTTTCTTCTATATTCATCGTGCCTGTCTCAAACTTTGTCGGATCCCCTGCTGGGTCTGGCAGAAGCGTTTCGTCCCGCTGATTGAGATTGATGAGGGCCCGGCGCCACATTGTGGATACAAGCTCCAACTTTCCAAAGCGCAAGACCACCTCCCTGTCAAAGTTTGTAAGGTACATCCGAATAAAGTCTATGGCTTTGAAGTTTTGGATACCTCCTACGGGGGTTCCAGCGGATAGGGGTATTCTGAAGAGGTACCAGCGGGTGGTGACGGTGCTCCCATTAGGGAGCTTCACCTCCAACTCTCGCTTATCTACAATGTAATTTCGTCCTACGACGAGGTCCTGCGGGCGAAGGGATACACGATAGGAATAAAAAGCCTCCTGAGTATTGAGGGTGCCATCTAAGTTGATATCTTCTACATCAGGCAGGGCGCTGGCTTGACGAGTAAAAGGCTCATTAGGCCGCGGAATAGGAGAATTTCCCTCTAAGCCGCTGAAGCGCTTATACCTTTCCAAGATACTGGGACTGCTAATGTCTCTAAAATGAGCGTAATCATCACTGGAGGGGTCATTCAAAACCTGCTGGTAGGCTTCGGGGCTCAGTACGTTTTGTAGCTGAGATAAGTAAGAGGAGAAGAAATTGCGTTCAGCTTCGCTGCGCAGGCCATCTAAGCCAACATCTTGAAACTGGCGGGCGTTCGGATCATTATCAAATGCTAAGGTGGGGATTTGGATATTAGGCACTCGGCCCCATGGGGTCAGGGTCAGATTGAGATTTGCGGCATCGTCTTCCGCTCGTGTAGGCAGTCCATGCTCGTAAGCCCGACGATTATCTGGAAGTACATCCTCACTCATTTGACCCAGATTGAAATAAAGATCTCCTCCTTGTGCGGAAGGATTGTCCAAGAAGGGGTCCATAAGCCAGAACTCTATAAACTCATAGTTTGCTGCTTCAAAGTCGGTATTGCCTATCACTCGGCGCATGATGCCAGCCCAATTTGTTTGAGGATTGCGGAAGGTGCCGTCAGGATTGAGAGCGTTAGGGTTAGCGTTGTAGTTGTAGGGACCGCGTTCCTGCGGGCGGTAGTAAAGGTCAAAAGTCGTGAGGATGTTACTGCCTGCTGCGATAGTCCGATTAGGAAATATCTCCGCTGGCTCTACTCGTCGGGTATAGTGTGAGTTTAGGGCAGGGCTCTGATCATTCAATCCAAAAGTGGAAGGGCGATTGTAGAATTCTGGGTCTATGAAGTACCATGAAAGGGCTGCACGCGTGAAGTTAGCCGAGAGGGGATTAGGGTCACTCGGGCGCAGAGAAGGCGGCGTAGAGGCTAACTTCCACTGAGTCCATTGAGTGAGGTCCAGTACATTCCGTAGTCCTTCAAAGTCGTCTATGTAGGCAATTCCTCGTTCTCCCCCTGTAACTACCTGGCGTGGTATGCCAGGACGCAGTTGAGCAAATTCTCCTTTGAAGGTAATCTCACTCTCTTCCTTCGTAGAATAGAAGGGGAGACTATTCAGAAGGGCGCTCAGAAAACGGGAGCGCTCTTGGAGATTTGCATCTATGCCCCACATTATGTTGGCAGCAGGTTCCTCAGAGATGATGACTTTATTGATGAGAGGTCGCTCGTAGAAACTCAGGCCAGTAGCGCCCAGCTGGAACCGCTGAGAGGGGCGCCATTCCACCCGCCCGCCCACCAGAGTCTTTTGGTCTATGCCAAAAAGCACATTGCTCTCAAATCGTACCCGAATCTCCTGCCCAGATTGGAGAATACCCTGGTTTAGGATGGTTACTTTTCCGATAGTATAATCCACTTGGTAATCTACTCCCTCAGTGAGGGGAGCGCCCCCTGCCGTCACGCGAATGCTTCCCGGCTGAATCTGCGGCGTATTGAGATTTATCTCTGCCCCTGTGGAGGCGAGAAAGCTGTATTTGAGCTTGAACCGATTGAGCTGGGGATAGTACTGGACAGCATCTACCTGCGTGAGGCGATAGAGAGGGTCATAGGCGTATTTGATAGAGTCATTGACGGGGTCGGTTACGAACTGGCGGACAAGATGCCGCCCAAAAGGCTCTAAAACTGGAAAAACTATTATTCCCCTATCAGGAAAAACTGTAACCTGAGGAATAAAGTCAAAGACGTTGTCTGGACCAGCTTCCATGTTGTTGCGCAGGCGGTCTAAGCCTACTACCTGCAGAAGCGGCTTTTCCCTCGTGTCGGCAGAAGGAAGATAGAGAATATCACCACTTCCATCCGTGGCTTCATATACGATTTGCAGGTCAAAGCCCTCAGGACGAATGTTGAAAGCGTCTAACCGATACACATTTTTCATCATCAGGTCCCAGGTGGGGTAAGGCTGATTGTTGAGTGTGGGGCGAATCGCTTGCGGCTTGAGCATCTTGAGAAAGAGGACGTTGCTATTTTGAGGGTCAGCGGGCTGATCTATGCTAAATTCCCCCACCCGATAGACTGTATTGTCGCCTGCGAGGGTGTATTCATACGCCACAAAGACGGCGTCATTGGGCTGAAGGGAGATATTTAGGCTGATATAGCCCAGCTGCCGATGAACAAAATACTCATTTTCATTGAGCCGGCGCATGTTTTCCACCAGCTCAAAGTCTTGTCCATTGACGAGCCCCTCTTGAGAAAGGTAAAATACTACAGAGTCACGTGAGCGGGCCCCTGGATGTCGCAGTACTCGGGCATATACTTCATTAGCGTTGTTGTCAGGGTTTTGACCGCTGACGGCGATACCTGGGTTGAAAAGCCGCCCTCCACGAGAAGGAAGATTTTCTCCTAAATCCACTAATCCCACGGCATTGCGGGTGTTCTGCGCAACTGCATTGGCTCGGTTAGTAACCCATACCTCTATACGAGTGATATTGATGGGAGAGCTAACTACAGGGAGGGTGGAAAGGGATTGCTCATATAAAGAGCGGAAGAAGTGGTTGAGAAAAAAATGCCGGTTGAAATCGTAGTCGCTGGCTTTTTTGACGCGCTCTTGGCGCTGACCTCCTGCTCGGACGACAACCTCTTGACTTTTGCTGCGCTGCTGAGATGCCAACGCCGTAACGAAAACAGAGCCAAATTGCATTCTTGTTTTGATGCCCCACAGGTTTTGTCCTCCTGTGATGAGAGTGCCACCCAAAGGAAGCCCCACATTCCCTGCTTCTATGCTCTTGATAATGTCATCCTCGTAGCCTTGGTACTCTATTTTGAACTGATTCTCAAAGCTAAAGCCTGTCTGAGTGTCCCAGTTAAGGCGGAGCTTGAGTTTTTCGCCGATGTTGCCTATAACATTGAGCTGGATTTGCTGATTGAAGGCGAGGTTAGTATTGCGCTGCTGGCGGATAGTGAGAGCTGGATTGCGCATGCGATTGCTGCGCAGAGACAAGTCCAGTAGGACATTGATATTGGGGCGAATATCCACCCGCCCGCTTCCAAAAATATCTCTGAAAAGCTCGCTATTGATGTTTATAGGGGGGACGAGGCCGGAGAGGGACTGTGTAGTGGGGGTGGTACCTGGACGATTTGAAGTGGAGCTAAGCTGGGCCTCGCGGCTGCGGCGCTCTAAATACTGGCGAGTGAAGCGCCTGGCCTGGATTTTTTCATACTCCTCCCGACTGATGTAGGAAGGCGGGCGAATAGTCTTACCTCCTATGCGCTCATACACCCAATACCCTTTTCCATCAGGTGTAAGTTCATACACCACCTCATAATTGCTTGGGGGAGGTAACATCCATGGAGGGGACGGAATGTATCGCCCTGTTACATCAGCGGGCGAATCGCGAAATCTGGTACGAACGGTGTCTCCTGGCTGAGCTTTTAGCCATTCTACGACACCGAACGCGTATAAGATTAAAACTCTACTCTTTAGGGAGAGCCGAAGCGGCACAAATAAAAATAGCCGCTACGAAGTTATAGAAGGAGCGCTATTTAGTACACGTGATTGTCCACTCGGGTCGCTGGGCAAGAACCGCTTCGCATCCACACTGACCGCCCACCCGCTCGTCCAGAGGCACAGGCTTCCAGAAGAATGGCTACCGCCATGAATGTAAGTACAACTAAACTTGTTTTACGGATTTTGCGCATACAGCAAATATACGCTCTCTTCACGATATGAGTTGCAAGGGCAAGGAGTTCGTACCTTATGGCGTTTGCGATGGGCACTGGAGAGAGAACATCCCGCTATCAAAAAGGCCAAAATGCCCCCGAGAACTAACCTATACTTCCTCCAGGCTATCACCATGCAAAGGTATTCACTTTGCAGGATTTGAAAAAGGGGGTATTAGGTCCATTCCCACATTTTGACCAGAGTAAGGGAGCTTTTTTGATGCTGGCTATTTTGTAACTTTGTAGCGTGAGGGGGTATCATCTCGGCAAATTCGTTTTGGGGGGCCTTCTTCTGGTTATATCGTGTAAGCGGGAGAAGAAGGACGCAACAGAGGACATCGGACATGCTCCTGTGACGACGATAGAGGTTTGGCTTATCAAGGGTGCAGATACGATTAGAGGGCGCTATAAGGATCCAGATGGCCCGGGGGGGCGGCCTCCTGCGATTGATACCCTTCGTCCGCGAGCAAACGAAACTTACACTTATGTCTTACGCATTCTGGATGAGAGCGGTAATCCTACGAAGGATCTTACGGAGCTTATATTCTCCCAGCAGAAAAATACTCATCGTATGTTCTTCTTTCCTACTCCAGAGGAGTTAGTGACTATACAGATAGGGGATACAGATGATTTCGGGCGTCCCGTCGGGGGGCGAGGCACTTGGCGTCAAGGAATTGATACAATCAGAGAGGGAATCGTCCGATTTCTTCTGCGGCATTACCTAAATCCGGCCGATAAAGATTTCGGGCTGGAGCGTGGTAGTACAGATTTAGATGTCAGGCTTCCCATAAGAATCCAAAACTAAACGATAGTGTATGAGGCTTAAACTGAAGAAGCGCCTGCATGCGGAGGGATTGCGTTGCACGCATCCTCGCCGGTGTATTCTGGAGGCTTTGGAAAAGGGACCTAAAACCCATGCTGAGCTTCTCCGAGATACCCAGCTGGATAGAGTAACTATCTACCGCAATCTTATCGCGCTTCAGAGGACGGGGCTCGTGTATAAGGTGTACTTGCCAGGGCACGAGCCTGTGTATGTGCTTTGCGAGAGTGAAGGTCCTACACACGCCCATTTTTTCTGTCAGAAATGTCGTAAGGGTATATGCCTTCCCCCTAATATTGTGCAGATAGCGGAGCCATGGGCTTCTCGCACGGAAAGAGTTTTTCTACTGGGCAGCTGCTCGGAGTGCTAAAAGGGCTTCCCCTACGAGATAGACGCTCCCGGTAACCAGGATGGTTTGACATTCTTGGGAAGCGGCTGCTAAGGCATCTGCGACACTTCTGAAGGCCCTTCCTTTATAGCCAAGGTGGGAGGCTATTTCGGCGAGATGGGGGGCGGGGAGTGCCCGTGGATTGTCAGCTTGGGTGAAATAAACTGGCCCTTGCCAACCGCCAAAGGCGTGGAGAGCTCCTTCTATGTCCTTGTCTGAAGAAAAGCCTATCACGAGCCCTTCTATGGTCTGAGGGGCATTTCGCACGAGGCGGCGCAGAGCTGCAAAGCCAGGGGGGTTATGCGCCACATCCAAAAGATAGGTGTGAGTCTCGGAGCGAATCCACTGCCCCCGCCCATATAGAGGAGCTAAGCGCCCTGCCGAAGCGATGCCCTCCTTTATCGCCTCTTCATCCACTGACCATCCTAAATCCCTAAGACGCTCTATAGCTGTTATAGCAGTGGCGATATTGACAGCTTGATAGTCCCCTGTAAGATCGCAGAGATGAGAGGTACTTGTCATTTCCTCCGTAAATACCCGGTAGTAAGTCTGCGGTCCCTCCATCCAAGCCGCAGGAGATAAACGGCGATGTACTTCTGTAAGGGGTGCGTTTTGGTTATGAGCCACTTCCCTGAATACCTCATACACTTCAGGATGCTCTTGCTGAGCTACTACAACTGGACGCTCTGGTTTGATAATCCCTGCTTTTTCTCGGGCAATATGAGTGAGGGTGGGTCCTAACACTTCTACGTGGTCCCAGCCAATAGGAGTTATCACAGCGAGCAGGGGAGTAACTATATTCGTAGCATCCCATCTCCCCCCTAATCCTACCTCTACGACAGCCACATCCACCTTGGCATCTGCGAAATACGCTAAGCTCATTCCTACGGTAGCTTCAAAGAAGCTGAGCTGGAGCTCTTCTATCGCAGCCCTCCAGCGAGAAAGAAATTCATCTACCCATTCTGCTGGTGGCTCTTCTCCATTGACACGCATGCGTTCTGTGAAGCGCCACAGGTGGGGTGATGTATGAAGCCCTACCCGATATCCTGCAGCGCGGAGGATGGAGGCTATCAAAGCAGAAGTAGAACCTTTTCCATTTGTACCAGCGATGTGGATGATAGGATAGCGGCGGTGCGGCGCTCCTAAGACCTCATCCCATCGTTTCATGAAGGCTAAAGTGGGATGAAGGGCTTTTCTCCCAGTTTGTTCATAAACTTTCAGGCGAGAGTACAGCCAGGCTTGCCACTCTGCGATGGACACGAGGCGAAGGTAAGGTGTGAAGGATTTGGGCTACTTTTGTGAGATGAACCTTTATCTGAGCGATGTTCGGCGGCTTACTCTCTGGAATCGTCATGAGGCTCGTTTGCGAGAGGCTTTAGAAGCATGGCGTCGCCGAACCTACTGGTATGCTTTCCCTGAGGATCCAAAGGAGTATGGAGAAGAAGCAGCTGCTGAAGGTGAAGCTGCTTTTCGCTCTCAGTTGAATAAGCCTTTTGATAGGCTTAGGCAGTCTGCGCGCCGCTGGCTTTTGTCGGATGAGGTTTCACCCTACACCCGAGAGCCTTTGGGCATTTCTTACCCTCAAATGGAAGTTGCAGAGGCTCTCTTTCATGCGCAGGAAGCTTTGTCTCAGTGGCGATGGGTGCCGTACACTGAGCGGCTCGGTCTGCTGATGGAGTCTATTCAGCGCTTTTCTAAGCACTTTTTTGAGGTAGCGCATGCCACTATGCACACGACGGGTCAGGCATGGATGATGGCATTTCAGGCATCTGGTCCTCATGCAGCAGACCGAGCAGTAGAGGCGCTGGCTGTAGCCTATGGGGAGCTTAGTCAGATTCCCTCGCAGGTTCAGTGGGTGCGAGATTTCGGAAAAGCTCAAGCAGTAGTTGAGAAATACTTCATTCCTCAGCCCGAGGGTATTTCGCTTCATATCGGCGTTTCTACTTTTCCCGTGTGGAATGTTCTGCCAGGATTATACGCCAGTCTGGCGGTCGGCAGTCCCGTCCTAATGAAGCCCCATCCCCGAGCTATTTATCCGATAGCGGTAGTAGTTTCTATCCTGCAGGAACTTTTTGAGGAGTATGGGCTTTCCCCTGCTATTGTACAGCTTCTTCCTGATACAGTTGCAGAGCCTATTACGAAAACCCTCGCTGAACATCCCCTCGTTCGCATCATAGACTATACGGGAGGCACAGAATTTGGGAACTACTTGGAAGGCCTGCCAGGGAAGGTAACCTTTTTAGAAAAAGCTGGCGTGAATGGGGTTTTGATAGAAAGTGTGGAAGATATGGAGGCTGTGGCTAAAAACCTTGCATTTTCCGCCAGCTTATACAGCGGTCAAATGTGCACCGCCCCTCAGAATGTATATATTCCTCGGGAAGGTGTTCGGACGCCACAGGGTGTGCTTTCCTACGAGGAAGTGAAAGCGATTCTTACAAAGGCGGTGGATGACCTCTCTTCTCATCCGAAGGCGGCACCGGCGATTCTGGGGGCTCTGCAGAATGATGCTGTCTCGGAGCGGATTGAGAAACTTGCAAGTACAGCGGCGGCAGTTCATCGGGCTCCGCAGGCGTACGCCCATCCGCAATACAAGGCTGCTCGCACTCTCACCCCCATCGTCGCTGAAGTAGCTTCTCCCGAAGATAAGGCAGCTCACACAGAGCATTTCGGTCCTCGTTTGCTTTTTATTCCCGTGGAGAGCCCACAGCGCGGCTTAGAGACCCTTTATCAGCTTGCTCGGGAGAAGGGCATGCTCTCCTGTGCGATTTATACCACGGATTCAGACTTCAAGCAAAAAGCGATTCGCTTGCTCGCAGAAGCAGCGGTGCCCTTGAGCTTCAACTTCCGCGGACAGGTTTTTATCAATCAAAGTGTAGCCTTCTCGGACTTCCATGGTACTGGGGGGAATCCCGCAGGAAATGCATCTTTCACAGATGCCAGCTTTATTGTGAAGCGATTTCGTTGGATTGGAGTGCGGGACTGCCTACAGGCATGAGGGAAAGATAAAATGCGTTCCTTTTGGTATCTTTGAGAAGTGAGGCTCATAATGCTTGGGCTTGGGGCGCTTTTGTGGGCACAGGAGCGCCCCCTGGTAAAGATTGGGAAGCTCCAATACGGGGGAGGGGGAGACTGGTATGGCAATCGCGCCTCGCTCTCTAACCTGCTAAAGTACGTCCAGCAGCATGCCCCTATTCCTGTCCAACTGCAAGAGGAAGTTGTTCGTCCAGCTGCACCTAACCTACATGAGTTTTCGCTTCTCTACGCTTCTGGCCATGGGAATATAGAGTTTTCACCCGAGGAAGTTGAGAATCTGAGAAAGTACCTTCTGCGGGGCGGCTTTCTCCTCATAGATGACGACTATGGCATGCATGAGTATGCCAAACGAGCACTTTTACAGATTCTACCCGAGGGGCAGTTTCAGCTTATCCCAGACAATCATCCGATTTTTCACTGCTACTACGACTTTCCGTATGGACTTCCCAAGGTTCATGAGCATGATAATAAAGCACCGCAGCTATATGGATTGTTTTATCAAGGGCGGCTGGTGGCAGCTCTTACCTATGAAGCGGACTTAGGGGATGGCTGGGAAGACCCGCAGGTGCATAAGGACCCTCCAGAAGTTAGAGAGCTGGCTTTTCGCATGGGCGTCAATATCTTATGCTACGTGCTGACACATGCATGGTGAAAGGAGGGGAGCCTTGCGACGCTTTTCTCACAAATAGGGAGGGCTATTTCTCTTCCACCGGAAGTTCCCCTCTCTTAGAAGGCTTATTTTTACCTTTAGGAGCAGGCGGGGAAACGTTCTTTTTGGCAAGCTTCCATGAGAACTTCGGCTTTTCCGTCGTACCAGTAACAAGGATAGCCAGACGAATGCGCTCATCCTCGCTTTCTTCTACGAACTCTTTTACGCGCTCGTAGCTTTTGTCTAAAAGGATACGCGGTACCTCTACCAGGAGGTCATAAGCCAGTTCCCCTTTGAGGGTGTGTGCTCCAGCCACACGCATTTTCCAGCGATTAGCTTGGAGCCATGTCGTGTCTGTCCGAATCACCCCCTCCTCCAAGGAAATCCGAGTATCTACCTGCCCTACTTCTATGCGGCGAAAGTCTGTAAGAGGAATAAGGGAAAAGAGCTCGTAAGTGTAGGGGCTTTCTACGATGACGAGGTTTTGCAAGGAAAGCTTGAGTTTTCCTTTTACATCAGCCCAAGAGATTTTTCCTTGGGATAAAGGAAGGCTGCCGCTCAGCTCTCCTTTGACCTTGCCCTGCATATGCCGAAGAAGCGGAAAAAGGGTGTCTAACTGCGGCAGCTGCTGATAAAGACGACTAAGGTCTATGTCTGCAAAACGCCCCTCTCCTTCTACAAGGGTAGGGGTAAAAAGCCCAGTAAAAGAAACTTTTCCCCCTCCAATCCCCCAAACCTGAAGCTCTTTCAAATGAAGTGCCGAGTGCTCTTTCACAATGTGAGCTTGCATCGGACCAAATAGCCCATTTGTCCAGAGAAAAGTATCTATCCGAACCTTGATATCGCCCTGCCAGTCTATGGGGGGACCAGCTCCTTTGCTGCTGGGCTCATACTTCAGCCGGGATAAATGCACCTCTCCCAAAATGTTCAGAGGGGCAGCGGTACTGTCCCAAAGTCGGCTGTAAGAGTGGACGGAAAGAGAAGGAGCGCTAATAGTTATGTCCTCATATCGTCCGGTAAGGTTAGTTATGTTTAGCTTGTCGGGCGAGGCTTTGAAAGATACCTGATTGATTTGAAGGGGAGGGGAGAGAAGGTCCTGAATGTATCCTTCGCCGTGGAAAGCCCATCGGTGCTTGGAGCGCTGAAGGCTCCCTGTCATCCATACGGTGCCAGCAAGGGAGTCGGTTTTGGGAAGTTTCCATCGGCGGAGAAGAGCGAGATTGAGACGGGCATAAAACTCAGCGGAAATCTCCTCGGAGGAGAGGCCGTATTTTCCCCGAAGGTATAGGGTATCTGAATCGCCCCCGACGAAGTAGAGGCTATCTACTTCTACGGAGCTCTTTTTGGGGAGGTCGGAGTCCCAGTATAGCCTTCCTTGGGCATAAAGGACTTGACAAGGGTAATCCTCTATGCTAAAAGGCTTGGAAGTTTGTAATGCAGCATTCAGGCGGAGGCGAGGGAGTTTGCCCCGCCCTACTGGACCTAAAATTTCGCCTTCGGCTCGCAAACTCCCGCTGAGCTGGCTGAGTGCCGAAGGAGCATCTGCCCACAAGGCTTTTACTCTATCAAGGTCTATATCCAAATCTTCTATCCGAAGGGAGAGTTCAGGGCGTTCTTTGCCGAGCTGGATGCCTCCTTGTACCTTCGTAAGCATGCCAGAGAGCCCTACATGCAGTGGAGAAAAAAGCAGCCAGTCTGTTTCATAGGTGATGTTGCCAGTCAAACTAAAAGGCTGGGCAGGGAGATAGTTCTTTTTGTGGTGGAGGAGGTGCTGAACCTGCCCTTCGGCTTGACCTTGGATGTGGAGCTGGTGTTTCAGTCCTTTGAGACGGGCTTTGAGGGAGGAAATAAGAAGCGCTAAGCTGAAGTTAGCCTTTTGGTCAGTGTAGAGAAAGTATCCTTCCTTTACCTTTACCTGCTCTAAAGCCCAGGGGGAAGGTTCCTCAGCAGAGCGTGAAGGCGTCTGAAAGATTTTCTCCCATGGAGTGTATCCTTTTTGATCATATACAAGCCAGACCTGCGGCTTCTCTAAAATGAGACCCTCTATACGGTAGTTTTTCTCAATAAGAGCTTCCCAGAGGTTCAGATGCAAAACTACCGCTTCAGCGGAAAAAAGGGTATCTCCATCCTTGCTCTGAAGGAGGAAGCCTCGCAGTTGTAAGCCCAGTGCTGGTAGCGCTCGCAGCGAACCGACCTCTACGGCAGTTAGATGAATTTTAGCGGAAAAAGATTGCGCCAGCTCTCGTATCACCCAGGCTATTAGCCGCTCTTTGGAAAGATATATCAGCAGAAGGAGCCCTCCCGCCAGCAAAGATATACTCAATAAAAGCCCTGCCAAAAATCGGAAAACCCTTCTCACGGCCGTAGAGTATCAGGAAAAGACCACGCTGGGGGACGCAGACACACCCGTTCGGGGAGGATTGTCGCCATAGAGTCGGGCGGTAGGTAGTTTTGCCGAACCAAAAAGTAGGCAATCTTCTGAAAGTGGGGCTTGTAGGCGGAGAGCACACAGCCTGTCTCTTTATCTATGAAGAAGCGGTAGGTTTTGGGATTCGGTAAGAGCATGCCTAAAAAAATAGCTTCGGGGATCGTGAGGTCATGGGGTTCTTTGCCGAAGTAAAAGCGAGAAGCCTCCACTAATCCATACACATCTGGTCCCCATTCTATGATATTGAGGTAGAGTTCTGCGATACGCTGCTTAGAGAGAAGGTGGAATCGCTCTATGATAGCGGTGAGGAGAATCTCCTCCACCTTGCGAGCCAGAGTTTTTTCCCGAGAAAGGAGAAGGTTTCTGACGAGCTGCATGGTGATAGTTCCCGCCCCGCGTCTGAAGCAGCGGCAGTGCCAGTTCTCCAGCATGGCTTTGAGAAAGTGGGCTTTTTGGAACCCCTGATGAGAGAAAAAAACCCCATCCTCCGAATGAAGTACGGCATGAAGGACATATGGCGTGATCTGGGAGAAAACTAAAAAATTAGGCTGGTCTGGGCTCACAAGGATGGTCCGAGTAGAGCCGGGGGGGCTATAAGAAAAGCTTTCTCGCAAAGTAAGAGGGGTGCGCACTCCTTCCCATGCGTAGATGACGAAACCTTCTGGCTGCCAGTCTACTTCTAACGCCAAAGTATCAGGTAGGCTTGGGTCATATACGAGCTTTAGGGAAAGAGAGGAGCTGCCGCCCAACTTAGCCTTATCAAGGCAGGTAAAAAAGCCCTGAGGAAAAGCTTGAAGGTAAGCCTGATGGGGCTGCCGAGGAATGTCAAGCTTTAGCCATGCTCTATTTCCAGAGAGCTGCCCGCCTACAGCGAGAATGCCCTGCAAGGGAAGAGCCCGAGGCATCAGTTCTACAAGGAAACTGTCTGCATGTACAATACTTTTTAGGTGGAAGCCCACCTGTGCATAGCTTAATTTTCGGCTGGCGAGCCTATGATGAAAAACTTGCACTCCTTCCGCTTGCAGGTCTGCTGAAAGACTTTCTGGACTCACCGTAAGGTGTCCTGTAAGGCTGTCCCAGCTTAGGAAGTTTTCACCATTTAGAGAGATTCTGCCGGGGGGGATTTGGAAGCTCAGGCTATCTTCTCCAATCGTGGAGTGAAGGAGGACTTGAAATGTGTCTCTGCGCACCTGGGCGGTGCAGAGCTTTCCGAATTTATTCAGCGTGAGCCTAATTCCCTTGGGAAGCAGAAGGTGGTCGCAGACGATAGTGTCTATGCGGGATACGAGACGGATGAGTTTCCTGAAGTTACCGAAAGCAGAAAAGCTACGAGGGGCAGAAGAAGGTGTAGAATAAGCCGAGGAAGATTCTTTTTGGGCTACTTCTCCATTTTTTATGCGGATGCTCAGAGAAGGAAAAAGCAGCACACGCAGGGTATCGGCTATGAGCATCCAGTGATTTTTCTCCACGGATAAGTGATAGAAGGCGATTTCTCGGAGCGTACTCCATTCAGCGGCTTCGTATTTTACACGGTCTATTTCGTATCGCTGACCGACGAGATAAATGAGAAAGGGAAGGACCCGCAACCGCAGAATCCACAGAATCCCCACTCCCCCCGAGAGGATAAGTACGCTGAAGAGCCCTATCCATTTCCAGCGCTTCATGCGTATAGAATCCCACGGGGACCGATAAGTTTGGATGGTGCATTTAGGGTTTTGTTTAGCGCCTGCCAGCCAGCGAACATCTCCCGACTCCAAAATACATCATCGCAGACCAGCATTCCCCCAGGATTGAGGCGTTGGTAGAGGTAGGTAGCGTATTCATACAGTGCAGGGCCGCGGTGGTCTCCATCTATGTAGAT
>JANXDD010000060.1 GCA_025059915.1 Bacteroidia bacterium
CCCTTTTTAACTAAATTTCGGTTGGGGGTTTCTACTTTGTTTCTCCTGCTAATTTTTTTGTTTTTTTTTTGTCTATGGTAAATTGGGCAGGGGGGGCGGGTAAGAGCGGTAGCATATCATACAGACTCTCTGGCTTATCGCATTCAAGCAGAGGATACTTACCTTCGGCCAGAGGCGTTTACGGCTGCGGTGGAGGCTTACGGGAGTCCGCTGGTACGAGGGGAACCTTGTCGCCGTCCTGTACCCCCTATTGATAAGACTCTTACTCTGCTGAGCAGTGTCCTTTGGGGAGCTATTTCAGTAGGGCTTATACTGGTGGGAGCCCTTCAATTTCGCTCCAAACGCGATAAACGATAGCCGGATAAATCTCACGCTCTGCTGCTTGGATAAAGGCTTCTATTTCTTCTGCGGTAAGGCCTGCTGTAGGAAGCCGAACCTGGTGTAGAATTGGCCCTTCGTCGTAGTGTTCATTCACGAAGTGGATGGTGAAGCCGCTTTCTGAGGCGCCAGCAGCTGCCACGGCTTCATGCACTCGGCGCCCGTACATTCCCTGCCCTCCAAACGCTGGCAAGAGGGCAGGGTGGCTATTGAGGATCCTTCCCTCGTACTGCTTCACTACCTCCGCAGGCAAAAGGGACAAATACCCTGCCAATACAATGAGCTTCACCCTCTCTTGCCTGCAAATCTCTATCCAGGCTTCAGACTGATTTTTTATGCGAAATACCTTGATGCCCAGTGCTTCTAAGGCTTCCCTTTGGGCAGCAGCTCTATCTACAATGCCTATTACGGGTACTCCTTTTTCTTGAAGGTATCGGGCTACGGCTGCCGCTAACCGCCCCCGCCCCGAATAAGCTACTGCACAGACGGACATGGGTCAGGCTTTTGCCGAGCAAATTCAGCTTCTTCTTTCATCCCTAATCTTTCAACTGCCTCAGCATAGGCTGCCCATAACTCGGGAGCGTAGGGATTGGTTTCTAATGCTTCGCTTAGAAACTTTTGGGCCTCTTCTGCCTTGCCTTGGGCAAGGAGATTTTTTGCCCAGCCCACCTGAGCAGGTACATAAAAAGGGAAGCGTAAGAGAAACTGCTGCAGCTTATTAGGTTCGGGGAAAAGCATGAGCTGCGCAGCTTCCCAGGCCAAAGTATCATCGGAAGTGCGCAGGTAGGTTCGGGCAGAGTCCAGAAACTTTTGAGCTTCAGGGAGGTTTCCTCGGTACCTCGCTATCTCCCCAGCTAAGAGCCTCAAGCGTACGGACTGAGGCACCCGATTCAGTCCAGCGCGGATGTTTTCATCCGCCCCGCTTGTGTCTTTTTGCTGAAGGAAAAGGCGTGCTACCCATTCATAAGGGGCATCATAGGCAGCTCCCTGATCTATCCATGGACGCAGCACCGCAACTAAAGTTTGAATATCCCCTCGCAGGTAAGCATAATACCCAAACCGCAAAAAGTCTCTATCCTCCCAGTTAGAGAGGGGCTCTATGAGGGAGGCTTCTTGGGCGCGGCCAGCTGCCATAAGAAGGAGAGCACTTTCTTTTCGTCCCAGCTCTTCCAGCTCTGGGTAAATAGCTCCTAACCGACTCAAAAGAGCATAAGCGGTATCCCAGCAGCGGCTTTCCGCAAACGCATAGCCAGCGTAAAGAGAATCTAAAGGGGTGCGAGCTTCTAAAAAAATCTCCGCAGCACGGCGAGGACTTTCTGCCTTGAGAAGGGCTACAGCCAGCTGGCGAGCAGCACTGGGAGCGAGTTCAGGGTCATTTTCTCGCAAATAGATAAAAGCATTGTAGGCTTCACGAAACTGGTATCGCCGCAAAGCAGCCACAAACCGCCCCATTACCGTGCTGTCCTCATCTGTCCCAAGCCATTGAGCATTCCAGCCGCGGAAGCTGCCTTCCTTCAGCAGCCCTCGCAAACGGAGGTAGGCTAAATCTTCCTGAACCGCAGGCGAAAGGTTTTTCCAATCAGCAATATGCTGTGCTACCGTAGTAGCCCAGGTGGGCTTGTCGTATAAAGAGTATAAAATGGCTAAGTGAGCGTAAGGACGGGGATCCGCCGGGTTCTGTCGTATGGCTTCCTTCCAATAATAGGCTGCCGAATCCAGCTGTCCTACTTTATAGAAAGCATAGCCCAGTTGATTGCATAAAACTCCGTCCCCTCCGAAGCGGCGGTAGTATCTCTGAAGGGTTTGAAGGGCCCTTACAGGACGATCTAAGGCTAACCATACTAAGGAACTTTGAAGGACAGCTGGCTGGAAGGGCTTACTGAGAATCGCTCGTTCATATCTTTCTGCTGCTTGCTCTATCATTTCTCGCCGCTGGGCTTCTAAGCGGCCTAGGTTGTAGTTGAGCTTCGGCTCATAGGGGAGGAGGTAGTACGCTTCTCTATAAAGGGCTTCGGCTTCCTCCCAGCGTCCTGAGAGAAGGGCAGATTCAGCCCGAGCTATGGCATACAAGCGCGCCGGAAGGCGGGTGCTGGGCCAGTCATTCTGCGCTTCGTTCAAAATAGTGCTTCCCAAAGCAAGGAAATACACTATCGCCAGCGGAATCCTTACGCTATAATGAAGCTCCCAGTACTTTACTTTACCTGCACGCCACAGGGGAAAGAAGTTCCACAAAAGGTACAAGGTCATGCCTCCCACGCCTCCTATTAGCATGCCCCACCATAAGCTCGCTACACGATAGATATACACATCTTGATGATTCCATCCGTGGTACCCGAAGGTTCCCACGCCTATCAAGCCAAGTCCTCCCCACATCCAGAAGAAAGCCGCTGGCTGCCGAAGGCTTGCTCCTATGATAGGATAATAGGGCTGAAGCCCCACAAGTCCAATGAGAATGCCCAGTAAAGTGATAAAAACTGACAAACTGAGAGCCTCCTCCAGGGGTAGAAGAAAAAGCGCTGCTATGAGCCCTAAACTGCTCAAAGAGAGGAGCCATACCCCTCTCATGCTTTTGTTTCGTACAAAAGACGGATAAACTAATGCGGTCAAAAGAGCTATAGGCACATGCAAACCCAGAATGCCCTCAGCGGCATAAGCTATGACTGCCGGCCCGGTGATACTGTCATAGAGCACCTTTAGCCCTTGCCAAAAAGCAGGAAGCCCTAAACTTCCCCCTACTAAACCTACACTCAGAAGCCAGGTAAGTCCTAAACGCAGGCGCCATATGCCTGCTCCAATAAGGTAAATCGGCAGAAGGGTGCCGAGGGAAAGTCCTAATGAGACCACATAAAATGGATCAACCCCCACCCATGCACGAGCGCTCCCGCTGAGAAATACCCATGCACTCCAGGCAAAGTAGATAAGATAAGGGGTGAAACCTTCCATTCGGGTAGCTGCTGTAAGGAGAGCCGCCCAGCCTATCACTACAAAAACCCATCCTATTCCAAAGCTCTGCCAGCGAGGCAGCAAGATATCTGCCGCATAAACCTCATATGCCCGACGAATAGGCGCTTCCAATAGATAAGAGCGAAAATTCACCTCCACCTCTTGAATCGGCTCAATGCTCTCCTCTTGAAAAGTGAATGGAATGAGAACTTCTGAAAAGTTGTACCGATTGACCCACCCTCCTAAGCTCCAAACGATAGCCGCTATAAGGACGACAAGAGCAATCCGCAGGTAAGCTTTTTCAGCGCGAGCTATGCCAAGCCAAAGTCCTCGCCAATCCCATTCAGTTTCTCGCACGCCTTCGCAAAGCTACAAGCATCAGAGCAAGTAAAAGTAGAGCACTAAGACCGATGAGGTTCCATGTTGAGTGAAAAGCCCCTGCTATCTGACGGGGGAGGGAATCTGCCGCCCAAGGCCACTTTCCCGTAGTCCAAAGTACCTTCAGCGCTGCTCCCCAATCGCCCCCGGTTGGCTGAAAAAAACTTCCTACAAGAAGTGTGCCTATGAATATAGGAGGAAGCCATCGTAAAAGAGCCTTCCAGACAGGGCTGAGAGGATGACTAGACTCCTGTTCTATGGCTTTCCACGCTTGAGCTTTATGGAAAGCCCACCAGTGTCCTATGGCAGCGATAGTCAGCCCTAAAGTTCCTGCGATTTGGTCGTATAGGTCCAGCGTGCCAGCTTCATATCCAAGCACGGAGGGAATGCCGAGGAGTCCTAATCCTCCTACCAGCGGCCATGCCCACCACTGCGGCTTTCCCCCAAAAATCGCAGCCAGCCAAGTAGTCCCCACCCAGCCCATAGCTAAAAGAGAACTCAAAGCCGCAAGGAAGAGAAGGACGTACCACGCAGTGATTAGCAGGCGGCCGCCCCACTGCCCAAGCACATAGGGCATCACTGTAAAGCCCATTCCAAAACCTGCATGCTTTTCTACATAAGGCAGCCCTAAAAAAGCCGTCGTCAAAGGAATCACAATAAGCCCTCCCAATCCTACTTCCGCAAGGGTGTTGGCTATGACAGTTTGGGTGCCAGCTTGAAGAGGATTTAGTCGCACTGCCGAAGCTGCATACACAGGATACATAGCAAAGCCTACTCCAATAGAAAAAAATACCTGTCCAGTAGCAGCAAGCCACACGGCTGGACGCTTAAGCTCTTCCCAACGAGGAGTGTACAAATAAGCAATCCCTACATGTGAATTGCAGGTTTCACACAGCCCTGTATCTCCAATCAGAATAGCCCCTATAGCAATAATGACTCCTAAGGCGAAAAGGAGAGGCATGCCCCATAGATTGACTGCCTCCAGTCCCCGATTGAGGCTGCGACTGAGGATAAAGCCCGTGCCTATCCAAGTAAGCCCCCAGAAAAGAATACCTTCTTCCTGAATGAAGCGCTTATGAAATTCGCCTACCTTTTCCAGCGATAAGCCAGAAAAGCTCCCAACAAGCGCATGATAAGTATAGCCCAAGGTCCATCCTGTTAGGTAGGCATAATAGCTTCCTACAGCGAGGCTTCCATAGACGCCGAGGAGGCCGATGTACCATCCGCGCCTTCCGAGGAGGTTGTATAGGAGGGAGGGGGCGCTTTGAGCACCAGAGTGAGCGCCTGCTCGTCCCAGTGCCATTTCCATCCATACCATTGGCAGTCCTACTCCTATCAGGGCAATGAAGTAGGGTACAAGGAAGGCGCCGCCGCCCCACTTTGCCGCTTGAAAGGGGAAACGCAAAAAGTTACCCAGCCCCACAGCTCCCCCGATAAGAGCCATTAGAGCTCCTAAGCGACTTCCCCATCGTTCCATGTAGCGAAGGTAGGCAGGACAAAATGTTTTTACTTTGGCTTATGGACTGGCGAACTTACAAGCCTCTGCTGCTCCCTCGCATACCTAATCTCGCTGAGATTTCCGTTTATGAAGCACATGGGGGGTATCAGCAGCTGCGTCGTGTCCTTCGAGAGATGACTCCCTCGGCGGTGATTGAAGAGGTTAAGGCTGCTAACATTCGGGGGCGTGGAGGAGCAGGGTTCAACGCCGGACTCAAGTGGAGCTTCATGCCCCCAAAGAAAGAAGGGGTGCTTCGGTTCCTTGCCGCTAACGGTGATGAATCCGAACCTGGTACCTTCAAGGACCGTCGCATCTTGGAATTCAATCCTCACCTTTTTATAGAGGGGGCTCTCATCGCTGCCTATGCCATGCAGATAGATGCAGTCTACGTGTATGTCCGAGGTGAATATGCTGACTGGATAGATAAACTCCAGCGGGCTGTGGACCAGGCCTATGAGCGGGGTTATATTGGGGAAAACATTTTAGGGAGCGGATTTACGACTCATTTGTATATTCATCGGGGCGCAGGGGCTTACATCTGCGGAGAAGAGACAGGGCTTATGGAATCTTTAGAAGGCAAGCGAGCTTATCCTCGTTACAAGCCTCCTTTCCCAGCTCAAAAGGGATTATGGGGCTACCCCACTACCATAAATAATGTGGAGACGCTCTCTCACGTGCCCATAGTGATGCGAATCGGAGCTGCCGCATATACTCAGATAGGTGCGCCAGAACATCCTGGCCCCATCTTGTATGGCATTTCGGGCCATGTCAATAAGCCGGGGCTCTATGAGTATCCCAGCGGGATGCTCATTACAGACCTCATTTACGAAGTGGCAGGGGGAATTCGTCATGGAAAAAAGCTCAAAGGGGTGGTCCCTGGCGGCTCTTCTACTCCTATTCTTAAGCCCGAGGAGATAGAAGGGGTGCGGATGACTGCCGATGCTTTGCGTAAAGTAGGTTCTATGATGGGCACAGCGGGGATGCTGGTTTTGGACGAGGATACGAATATGGTTCGTTTTGCTTATCGGATAGCTTCCTTTTACAAGCATGAGTCTTGCGGTCAATGCACGCCCTGTCGGGAAGGGACGGGGTGGATGAAGCAAATCTTGTGGCGCTTTATAGAGGGCACGGCTACTTATGCGGATATAGATCGCCTTCTTTCTGTGGCTAATCAAATAGAAGGGCGAACGATTTGTGCCTTGGCGGATGCGGCTGTATGGCCTGTTAGAGCGATTGTACAGAAGTATCGGGAAGAGTTTGAGCGAGCGGCTCGTCCTGCCTTAGTGCCAGTCTGAGCACAGGCATAGTTTTTGATACCTTTGCTCTCTCTGGGCTATGCTTACCCCGATAGACATACAAAATCAGACTTTTAACCGTTCTCTTCGTGGCTATGATCCTGAGGAGGTGCGCACTTTTCTGCGTCAAGTGGCGCAGGAATGGGCTGCCCTGCTGGAAGAAAAGCATAGCCTCAAGCAGAGAATAGAGCAGCTATCTGCTGACTTAGCTAAGTACAGGGAGATGGAGAATATTCTGCAGCGCACCCTGCTGCAGGCAGAGGAAGCAAGCCGCCTTACCCTTCAAAATGCTGAGAAAAGCGCTGCCCTTCTGATTCAAGAGGCGCAGCAAAAAGCAGATGAAATGATTAAGGCTGCTGAGCGTCAAAAATCCCAGTTAGAAGAAGCCATTCGGGTGCTTCAGCAGCGGCGTCAGGATATTTTATTGGAGCTGCGGACTTTTTTGACTCTTCAGCTGGAGCGGTTGGAGCAGCTTACGCAGACGGTTCCTCAGGCTGTGAGTTCTTCTGTGCCCGCTGGTTCCCATTCTCCGAAGCCCTCTCCTCCACCTCCAGCGAAAAGCGGATGGGCGGCTAAGATTGCAGAGAAACTATGATTCTCTCAGATACGCAGATTTTAGAAGCAATCAAGCGTGGGGAGATTCTCATAGAGCCTTTCAGGCGAGAAGCTCTCGGCAGTAATAGCTATGATGTTCATTTGGGGCCGTATTTGAGGGTGTATGCGCAGCCGTCATTAGATGCGCGACGACCAGCTCCCTCAGTGCTGCTAAAGATTCCGCCGCGGGGGTTGTACCTTGTGCCGGGCGTACTTTATCTGGGAGTTACAGAGGAATATACAGAAACTCACGCCTACGTACCTTTTCTGGAAGGGAAAAGCAGCATCGGAAGGTTAGGAATACAAATTCATTCTACTGCCAGCAAAGGTGATATAGGTTTTTGCAATCATTGGACGCTGGAGATTTCAGTCGTTCAGCCTGTCAAGGTGTATGCTGGCATGCCGATAGGGCAGCTGATATTTTTCACCTTAGAGGGGGAGGTAGAAGTACCCTACAATCAGCGTCGTACCGCTAAGTACCTCTATAGGGATTCCCTTCCTACACCTTCTTACCTTTGGAAAAATTTTTACCCACATGAAGATACCACCTCATAAAGCCCGCGAGATAGCTGAGCTCGTGGGCGGCTCTTTGATAGGGGACCCGGAAGTGGTTGTAACGGGGATAAACGAAATTCACCGTGTAGAACCGGGGGATATTACTTTCACGGATGTAGCTAAGTATTTGCGTCGGGCTTTAGAAAGTCCCGCCTCCGTGATCCTCATCAACCAAGAGGTTGACCCTCCCCCTGGTAAGGCGCTCATTTATACCCCATTTCCTTTTCACAGCTTCAATAAGCTCTTGGAGCATTTTCAGCCCAGCATTCCCCCTGTCTTTCCTGTTTCTTCCTCGGATTATCCAGGGGTTCTTGTAGGGAAAAATGTAGTTATCGGTGAGGGCACCTATATTGAGCCGGGCTGTCAGATAGGGCACAATACTGTCATAGGTCCGCACTGCTACATCGGGCGCAATACGATTATCTATCCGGGGGTGGTGATTGGAGCTTACACGCATATAGGGTCTCATGTAGTCATCCAGTCAGGCTGCGTGATAGGAGGGGAGGCTTTTTACTACAAGCGTTCGGCTACTTCTTCGGAGCGGCTTTTGAGTAAGGGGCGTGTAGTGATTGGAGACTATGTGGAGATTGGGGCTAATACTACGATAGATCGGGGGGTGAGCTCTGATACTTACATAGGCGACCATACGAAGATTGACAACCTTGTCCAAATTGGACATGACACTTTTATAGGACGCAATTGCCAGATTGCGGCGCAGGCGGGGATTGCGGGTACATGCATCATAGAAGATGGGGTGGTGCTTTGGGGGCAAGTAGGTATTCCCAGTGGGATTCGGATCGGGGCGCGAGCCACTGTTTTGGCTAAATCTGGCGTTTTGACTTCTTTAGAGGGCGGAAAGGTATATTTTGGCTTCATTGCTAAGGAAGTGAAGAAGGCATGGCGCGAGATAGCTTCTATGGGTCGGTTACCGCGCCTACTGCGGGTTTTAGATCCGGCCTCCCCGAATGGACATTTAGAAGACAAGTTCTGATATGAGCAACGCACGGGTGAGCGACCTTCTAAGGCAGGCGCTGCGCGTGCTAATTGGATACTTCCTGCGGGGTGTTTTTCTCTTTCTGCCCGCTTTGGCGACGGTGTATGTGCTATGGCTGATATTAGATTGGCTGGACAATATCCTCCCCATAGGTCTTCCGGGCCTGGGCATTCTGCTCCTTCTGGTGAGCATAACTGTGCTGGGGTACATTGGAACCCACTGGCTTGGCCCGACGCTAATAGCTTCTATGGAAGCGCGCATTCAAAAGATCCCCTTTATTGGCTTTCTGTATGGGACAGTGCGAGAGCTGGTAAATACCTCGCGAAGGTCCTATCGCTTTGAACAGCCAGTCCTTTTCCGCCTAAATCCACATACTCAGATATACAGGATAGGCTTTCTGACCCATGAATCGCCGCTGCCGGGGTATGACTTTGTAGCTGTATTTGCGCCCTTTTCTTTTGCGACCCTTACAGGGGAGACTTTATTCCTTCCGCGGGAGCTGGTGATTCCTCTACCCATGCGTGGGGTGGATGCTCTACGACTTGTTTTGTCTGGGGCATTTGTGACGGGGCAAAGTGAGTCTAATGAGCATTCCTGAGTCCCGCCTTCTTTTTCAACATCCTCTGGTTTCTGTAGAAGAGCGTTTAGAGACAGGTGGAGAGAAACGGCTCATTGTGCATCGGGGGGCATTCGTAGCAGTTTGTCTGGCCCTCCGTACGAAGGAGGGGGAAGAGTACTTTCTGGTATTGCATCAGTATCGTACCGCCGCAAGTGAAGCCCTCTATGAGCATCCGGCTGGCATGATAGATGCTGGCGAGACGCCGATAGAGGCAGCCCTGCGAGAACTCGCTGAAGAGACCGGCTGGCTTCTCACCGAAGAAGATCTTCATGCGCTTGCGTCTCACTCCTTTTATCCATCGCCGGCTATCTGGAAGGAAGAGGGGTATTTTTTTGCTGCACGGCTGACGGTTCCCAGGGCAGTTTTAGACGCATACCTTACCTATGCCTCCCGAGAAATGAAAGGCGAACGGCTCCAGCTTACAATTCTCTCTGCTAAAGAACTTCTAAAGCGCACCCGCAATCTTCAGACTTTTGCGCATACGTGCCTTTATCATGCCTATCTCAGTGCTTCTGACGGAAAGTTACCATCCCCTTCTGATTGAGACCCTTCGGCGCGATTCCCGTCTGCAGTTGAATCATGTAGAGAAACCGACTTTTGAGGAGATTTTACCTTTCCTTAAGGAAGCGGAGGTGTGGATTATGCGGGGGGCGGTTCCTGTTACAGAAAAGCTACTGGAGGCAGCTATGCGTTTGAGGCTCATTATTCGGGCAGGTTCAGGAATAGAGCACATAGATAAGGAAGCCTTGAGGCGCCGAGGGATTGAGCTCAGACACACCCCTCAGGCTAATGCCACTCCAGTAGCAGAATATGTACTGGCAGCGCTACTTGTCCTTGCGCGACGACTACTCCCTGCACACCACGCTCTGCGAGAGTCAGATAAATGGCTTCGCCGAGAGTCTATTGGACGGGAGCTGAGTGAGCTTACAGTGGGCATCATAGGCTTTGGGCAGAATGGGAGCCGTACCGCTCATCTGCTTGCAGCATTAGGGGCGCGGGTTTTAGCATACGATAAGTATAAGGGAGGATTCGGTGGGCTGGGGGTGCGAGAAGTTTCGCTGGAAGAAATGTATGAGGAGGTGGATGTGCTTTCGCTCCACGTACCTCTTACACCCGAGACGCAGAGGCTGGTAAATCAAGATTTTTTGGCTTGCTTCCATCGTCCGATAGCCCTCATCAACCCAGCCAGGGGGGGAGTTGTAGACCTTGTTGCGGTTGCAGATGCATTAGATACGGGACGGCTGTGGGGGCTGGCCATGGACACATTGCCTGCTGAACCGCCGGTGCTCCTTTCGCCAAGAGATAGGGAAGCATGGGAACGGATTAGGCGGCATCCCGTAGCATTCCTTACCCCTCATATCGCAGGACTGACGGGACAAAGCGAGTTACGGCTGGCTCGGGCGGTGCTCCGTCTGCTCCAGAGCTGGCTTGAGCGCTAAGGCTATCCCCAAAATCATAAAATAAAGCCCATACAATCTCTGCCTTGCCAGTGTGCCCCAGTAGGGCATCGCCATCGCTATGACCCCGATGATAAAGAGCCCCGCTCCAATGAGCAGAACTGCCCTAAGATTCCATCTGCCTCGACGCATCCAGTACAGTCCCAGAGCTCCCATAGCCCACACCTCTAAGCCATACAGGAGGAGTAGGGGCTTTTTGATTTGCCAAGGGAAAGGACCCAAAAGTCCATAAGGCAGAGCTTTTATCCACCCTATGATGCTTCCCCAAAAAGTCGGCTGGTAGTGAAGAAAAAATACACTGGCCTCTGCTACGTCAGGATGTATAGCAGGGTTAAGGGCTTCTGTCCGGTAGGCATAGCTCCAAGGCCCGATAATCCAGCCAAGAACTATAAAGCTTGAAATCACCGCGGCTGTAAGGAGCCCTAACGCAGCCCAGCGGTAGAGAAACCCTATCCCCAGCGCGACTGGTACGGCTTCTACTCGTAGGAAGCCTAAGACAATGAGGGAAAGTACTCCTATAGCTTCTCTTACGGAGTGAACTGAGGCTGTCCATGCTGCTCCGTAGAGCATAAGAGGTAGAGCTATTGTGTCCCGTAGGGCTCCTGAGGTCCATAGGAGGGCACTGGGCATGAGAAACCATATTACCCATATTCCCGTAGGTACGTGGAGAAGCTTCTGCCAGCGGCGATAGGCTGCATAGCTAAGCAGTCCTCCTACCAGCGCCGCCATACTTTGTAACCCGTAGTAACTGCCCCCTGCTGCTGCGTAGAGAGGAACTATCAAGCGATAAAAAACATAGTTGCTGGGCTCACTCCACTCATAATCGTAACCATAGAGGTGAATGTCTCGGAAAAAAACTTCCCAGCCCCGAGCCTCCCACTGCGGTGATAGCTCGCGAAAAAGAAGAGCTATTCCATTCTGAGGTTCTGCCCATAAGTAGTGAAAAATTCTTCCTGCGGTGAGGTAGGCTTTGAGGGTGTCTCCATGGCAATAGTAGCTTGCGTAGAGCCAGCCGAAAATCCATCCGGCGATTACCTTGGCGACAAGGACGAGATGAAGCCAAGGGGGCTGTCGATGGCGCTCTATCTGATAGCTCACATATCCCAGCCAGCCGCCAGTGAGGAGGAATCCGATGCTTTCGTGGAGGGGGTCTAAGGTAAGCATGGAGTCAAAGTTTGTACCTTTCTCCTATGGAGAAGGAAGCCGAGCTGCGCGCCCGTATGCAATCTGACCCTAAGGATCCATTTTGGGCTCATGCTTTAGGGGTTTATCTCATGGGGCAGCAGCGTTGGACTGAGGCGGAGGAAGCCTTTAGAGAGGCTCTGCATAGAGCTCCTGGACATTATGCCTCCTACTATCAACTGGGGCTGGTGTATGAAGTATTGGGACGGGAGGATGAAGCGATTGAAGCGTTTAGAGAGGGGCATCGGTTGGCTATGGAAGCGCGAGACTTGCGTCTTATGAAAGATTTTCGAGCGAAGCTGAGCTTTTATTTGGGCATAGACGAGCCGTAGTGGAGGTGGGGGGTAGTTT
>JANXDD010000061.1 GCA_025059915.1 Bacteroidia bacterium
ATGCCGCCTCCTTCCCGTCTATTTTAGGTTTCTGAAGGCGAGTATGGTCATAGAGAGAGAGCACTGAGGCTTGCCCGCGCGCATGTGTGCCCCCTCCACTCAAAGGATAGGAAGGATTGCCCTCTATCTTAATGGGACGCCCCTCCCGAACCTTTGCCAGAACAGACTGAAATATCTGCCCATCAAAGTAGGTCGTGGCATAGTAATCAGCAATGCTGGGTATATGCTCAACAGGCTTCTTTACGTAGGGAAGGGCATATTTGACAGGGGTCTTCTCACAAGCTGCGAGGACAGCCGCACTGATAGTAATCCCACACCATTTGAGAAAGTCACGCCGAGAGGTGCTTTCTCCTCCTTCTTCAAATAATGCCTCCACGGGGATATCTTTATCAAACTCTTTCATAGGATGCCAGTATTAGTAGTGACATTTGGAACATTCTAAGCCGCCAATCTTCTCTACAGTAACTTCTTTCTCCTTCAGCTGCTCGTGTAGCCGCGCATAGTAAGGATTAGCCGTAAGGTCTACCTTGGTCTGGCGATGGCAGTCTAAACACCATCCCATGCTAAGGTCGCTATACTGATAAACCTCTTCCATTTCTTGAACAGGTCCGTGACACGTCTGGCAGGCAATACCCCCTACTTTTACATGCTGAGCATGGCTGAAATACACAAAATCTGGCAGATTATGTATCCGCACCCACTCAATAGGCTTGCCTTGCTCCCACGAAGCCAAAATTTTGGCTATTTCCTTTTTGCCATAGCGTGAGCCCTCCTGAATGTAGGTGTGGCAATTCATACAAATGTTCGTAGAAGGAATAGTAGCAGACTTTCCTTTCTCCACACCGACATGGCAATATTGACAGGCTATCTTATATTCTCCTGCATGCGTTTTGTGAGAAAATGCGATGGGCTGCACAGGCTGATAACCCTTGTGGAGCCCCACAGAGCGCGCCTTTTTTATCGTGGCATTCATAAGCCATATGAAGGCCCCTACTGAGACAAGCCCAATAAAGGAGCGGGACCTCAGAATCTTACGAATAGTGCCTTCTCTGGTCGTGCTCGGCACTGCGGAGGCCTCCGTCTCTGGTCGTAGTAGCTTAGAGAGGGCCAGTGTAGTAATCAACAGAGCAATAGCTATCGCCCCCAAAGCAAGGACAAGAACCCAGAGGATAGGGCTTACTACCTCTGCCCCTCCACCTCCCGCAGCTCCCGTGCCGGCATTAGATGGAGCGGCAGCTGCTGTCGCTTCTTGAGCTTGAGACTCTGCTTTGATATAGTCTAATATGGACTTAATCTCCGCATCCGAAAGACCAGTAAAAGCCGTCATCACTGCCTTATTGTATTGTTCATAGAGCTTTTTGGCATAAGCGGAGTTCTTGAAATTTCCATTGATATAAGCCTGGGAGTTCTTGATAAATTTTGTCATTTCGGCTTCATCGCCGCCCCAGCGCTCATGCACTCCTTTGAGTGCAGGACCGACCACCCGGCGATTGATAGCATGACAAGAAGCGCAATTAGCTTGAAAAAGCGCCTTCCCGTCCTGCGCCCACAGAAGCCCCAGCAGGAGTATCCAATAGCTGCGCATTGCAAATTTCATTTGCGTATGAAAACGCAAGCAAAGGTAACGAAGTTCCATTATTTGCAAGATTATTGACGATACGCTTGGAGCTGACGCTGAAGCGAGTCTATTTGCCGCTGTAAGTCAATCACGTACAGAGAGAGCTCCTCCACTTTCTCAACTAAAGCCTGCTGGGTGGCAAAGAGAGGCACTCCTTGAGCTGCGACCTGCTGAGCAGAGGGAAGCCCAGGCAGGTGCCCATGAGTCGCAATAAACTGCTGAAGCTCCTTCAAGGAACGCAACCGATAGCTTGGGCTCAGCACATAATCTGGCCATCGGCGAGCAGTATCTTTAGCGATGATTTCCTTCACTGTAATCGGTGCAGTGAAGTCAAATGGTCCATATACTATACCACGACCGTCCCCATATACCACGAAACGATCTGTATGCTCGCCTTTTTCATTCATCGTAGTTACAGCAAGGGCTTTGGTATTCCCTGCATGGGGACCCTCCACCTGAAACTGCCCCGCATATCCCCAGTCCCCTGAGGGTACGAAGCGAACCCATAATCCCCCTCGCCCTGTAGCAGCTCCACTGGCCAAGGGAAGCTCCACCTCTAACCGATTTTTCTCAGCATTGTAGGTAATGTCCTCCCCACAACACCCCACTAAAATGAGTGCCGGCAAGGTGAGAATAAATTTTCGCCAAATCATATCTCGCCTCAAATATAAGGTGAAGCCATCAACCCAAAGTACCTTCGTCCCATGTGGGTGCTACTCTTGTGGAGTCAAACATGGCATATCCCTACTGCTTACAAGCAGAGCGCTCAAGCACTCCAGGTATTCTCTGGCTATGCTCAGCAGGCATGGGTGGGCTACCTCTCTACCCGTGCGGGCAAGCCCCACCTGTATGTCCATCTTATAGACACAAGCGGCTATGAGCCTTTCGGGAAAGATGGATTGTGTCTCTCCTGCGGCGAAGGCGACGGAGTCACTACTTGGCAAGCCAGCGTCAGTGAAAAAAACCACCTCTATGTGGCTTGGAGTACGGCAGACAAAACTTTCATCTACCATCTCAATGAAGAAGGTCTCCCTCTCTGGAGAGCTCAGATTCCCATAGCTGCTCAGGAGATAGCTATCTCTGCCCATCCTGAGGGAGGGGCTGTAACTCTTTTGCGAACTCCCAAGGAGCTAAAGCTCCTTTTCTGGGATATTCATGGAAATGTCCGCTCTGAGCATGTCTTATCTTCAGAGCGACCATGCCGTCATGCCCGCTTAGCAGGGACCAGTTTGGATGGTTTCCTCGTAGTGTGGGAGGTCTATACTGGAAGCCGATGGGAGGTTTTCTTTCAGAAATGGCTTTGGCAAGGCAAGGCAGATGCTTCTCCTTCTCCTTTATCTGGGCTGCCTCATAGCACAGAGGGAATAGAAATTCTCAACGACGGCTTTGGCGGGATTCTCTGCGCATATGAAAGTCTCTCCCTCTCTGGCGCAGGAAAGGATTTGTACCTCGTCCGGTACAATCGCAATGGAACCCGCTTATATGAAGTTCCATTATGTCAGGAGCCTGGCGACCAGCAAGCCCCTCGTTTATACAAGCGAGGAACAGAAATTCTTGTCGTGTGGGAAGATAATCGCCATCAAGACTGGGACCTCTACTATCAGCGAGTAGATATTTCCTCGGGAAAGCCGCTCCTTACACCGAATGGAGTTCCGCTTGTACGCTTACCTGGTCCTCAACGGGAAGCACACTTGATTCTTGACTACTTCCAGAATGAGATAATCGCGCTCTGGCTGGACTTTAGGCGACTCCAAGGTGATATCTATTTTCAGCGCTACTCAGCCGATGGAAAGCCTTTGTGGGACTTCGCGGGACGTCCGTTAGTTACTCGCCCCACCCAGCAGCACTCTCTTCGGACAGCTGCCCAAGACTTTCAGTTTTTTTGGGTAGCTTATTTAGAGGACGAAGGGGAAAAAGGCACTCAACCCTACATAGCTCTTCTGACGACTGCAGGAGAAGTGCGGCTGCACCGCCGCCTCGCTGGCAACATAGAGCGACCCTATGCTCAAATCCTAACTCCTCAAGCCTCTCCCTGGGGAGAGAATCTACTTCTGCTGTGGCGCGATGATAGAGACAGCGCGAGCCGTCCTCAGCTTTATATGCAACTGCTTTCAGCGGAAGGAAAAGCCCTGTGGTTTGCTCAGGGCATTCCCGTGGGTCCGCAAACTGCCCTCAATCAGAAAAATCCTCAAGTCCATCTCCAAGGGGATACTGCATGGGTCCTCTGGGAAGGAGAAGAGTCCGACGTAGAGTCAGACCTTTTCGTCCAAGCAGTCACCCGAGAAGGTAAAAAGCTCTTTTCCAAGCCCCTCCCTATTTGTATCGCCGAACGAGTACAGACAGAGGCCCGCTGGCTTTCTTTCTCTGGGCAGCTGTATGCCTATTGGACGGATAATCGCAGCATGGAGGAAACTGGATTTGACCTATACCTACGGGGAGTAGCGCCGCTTTCACCTGAGATAGGCTGGCGCGCCACGCGCACCTTTCAAAATAGCGCCTTCTTAGCAGACTCCAAAGTACCAGGACGAATCCACCATCTCTGGCAAGAAGAAGTCAATGGCAAATATCAGATCGCTTACAGCCTTGCTCCTTTGGCTCATCCAACTGCTCCCGTGCTCCTTTCTCCTACAGCTAAAGCTCAGCGCTTCCTCAGTGCTGTCGCCGATGAGAGCGGAAATCTGTATGTAGCTTTCTGTGAGGAAGCTCCGGGCCCTTACGAGCAGGCCCTTCGCCTACTCTGCATCTCTAACTCGGGAGAGATTCGCTGGCAGCACACTTCCCCCTCAGGCTACAAGCATCATCTTTACCCAAGGCTATACACCCTTTCCTCGGATGAAATTCTGGGGCTAAGCATGGGCAGTACCGGGGGCAGGTGGGACCTCCTTTACACGGTGGTAACTAAAGATGGCATTATCTCTCAAAAAGGCACCCTTCTCAGCCCCATTCCTGAACGCAGCGCCTACCACCTCGTTTCAACGAAGGGTAAATTCTGGCTTCTTCTCCAAATGCCTACAGGATATGTGCTCTATGAAGGAACCCATCTTTCCAGTATGAAGCCAGTCAAGCTGCCTGATGCCAGCTGCGCGGAAGCCACCCTCTTCCTGTGGAAAGGCAAGCCAACCCTCTTCTGGACAGATGCAGAACGCAGACGACTCTCTCTCACCTCCCTCTCCCATACGCCATGAAGGTTTAGCGGGCATCTACCTTTGTCTGGGCTATGACAGGACGCGGATGGGCCGCAATAGGGCTTCTAATCCTTTCCAATCTCTTCATGACTTTGGCATGGTATGGGCACTTGAAGGCTCAGCCCGCAGGGCGTCTCTCCCTCCTTGGATGGCTAAGCGTAATCGTAGGAAGCTGGGGAATCGCCTTCTTTGAGTATCTCCTTCAGGTACCAGCTAACCGCTTAGGCTTCCGCGGCACAGGAGGCCCTTTTTCCCTCGTTACTCTGAAAATTCTTCAGGAGGCTATCTCTATCTTAGTATTCGTGGGGGTGGTGAGGGTTCTCTTTGCAGGGGAGAAAATAGAGCTTCGCCATTGGATAGCATTTCTTCTGATTCTTATTGCTGTTTGGCTCAGCTGGTCTGACCGCGCCTCTTAAGGCTCGGGGCCACTTGGCATCTCCGCTTCATCCTGAATCGTGTAAGAAAGTCCTACTTGCCTGCAGATTTGGGAGAGAAGCTCTGTCTCTTCACTATTATCGTATCGTGCAGCCCGAATGAGCGTAATCACCACTGGCAGATTGCCTCGTTTGATTTCAGAGAAAAACTGATAGAGAGCCTTATGGGTACCACTATTCAGATACAGAAGACGCAGCACTAAGCGAGTACCGGGCACGATATGCGCACGATGACTTAGAAGCCATCCCCAGAGGTTCGTATAAAACTTTGCGCTGTCAGGCATGCTGCTCATACCATCTATTCGGAGAAACCGCTTTTCCAGATCAAAAAGAACCGTGGGACGAGAAGAGGTGCCCTCTATGAATAGACGCATCCCTTACAAAGGTAGCAAGCCCCCATCTACTCAAGGTTTTGGAAAAAAGTGTTTATTTGGTAGGGATGCGAGGAATAGCTTTCTTTGCAGTTTTTCTCGGGCTGGGCTGGGCAAGACACGGGGGAACCTTCGTAGAAAATAAAGGTCAGATTTACGCAGAAGCTCGGTTTGAAGCTGTTTGGCACCACCAGCATATCTATCTCACACCGACGGGGATAGCGCTACTTTTGACAGAAAGAGAACCTTTTGAGAAAGCCCATTTTGACCGCTGGGGTGAGCCCATTCCAGTAAAAGCTCACTTCTTGCGTATCACATGGATAGGAGCCAACTCCACGGAACCTATTGGCGAGCTGCCAGAAGAGACGCGATACAACTTCTTTCAAGGACCTTGGCGCGCTACAGATGCGCGGGGTTTTCATCAGGTTCGCTATCCGAACCTCTACCCCGGCGTAGACCTTATCTTTCATCTGACTCCCGAAGGGCTCAAATGGGATTGGCACGTACAGCACCCAGAAGCCCTTCAGAAAATCCGCCTGCGTTATGAGGGGGTCACTACTTTCATCCAAGGAACGACGCTTTTCATAGAGACTTCCATCGGCACGCTCACAGAAAAGCTACCCCTTGTCTATTTGGCAAACTCTAAGAATCCCCTCCCTGCACGCTACCGCATGGAAGGTCCCTTGATTGGATACGAGCTTTTAGAGCCTACCTCCGATGCTATCGTTGTAGACCCTGTTGTTGTGTTTTCCACCTTCTCGGGCTCTTATTCTGACAATTGGGGTTTTACGGCGACATACGACCTTCAAGGAAACGCGTACGCAGGCGGAAATGTGAAAGACGGTCTTTGGACATGGAATCCCGGCGGAATATACTTTCCCGTCACCCCAGGAGCGGTTCAAACTACATTTGGCGGAGGGGTGGATTATCCCCATAATCAGCCTATTTTTTGGAGTACTGACATAGCTCTCTGGAAAGTCAATCCTTCTGGGACGGTGCGGCTTTGGGCGACCTATTTGGGGGGCAGCAACAATGAACAGCCTCACAGCCTTGTTACAGACCCCCAAGGAAATCTTTATATTTTAGGAGCCACCCGTTCTACGAATTTCCCTGTAACCCCTAATGCCTTCCAGACAAGCTCAGGGGGAGGAATAGACATTATCGTAGCCTGTATAAATGCTGCAGGCAACACCCTTTTAGGCAGCACTTACATAGGGGGAAGCGGGGAAGACGGACTCAACAGCCGAAGCCTGCCCCTTTACTATTTCTACGCAGATGACGGACGAGGGGAGATTTTCTTAGGAGATACTGCTTGCTACATTATCTCCTCTACGCGCTCACCCAATTTCCCTGTAACCTCAGGAGCTTACCAAACTTCCTTCGGTGGTACAATGGATGCGGTGATTTGTAAGTTCTCCTTAGACCTTAGCCAGCTTTATGCGAGCACCTTTTTAGGGGGAAGTGGGGCGGATGCGGGGTACTCTATACGATTAGGCTTCGGGGGGGCTGTGTATGTAGCTGGCGGAACCAATAGCCCAAACTTTCCCACGACGGCAGGGGCTTATCAGACGACCTATCAAGGGGGACGGGCAGACGGCTGGCTCGCCATCCTCTCCCCCAACTTAGACCAGCTTCTTATAAGCACCTATTGGGGTACGCCGGCGTATGATCAGATTTTCATGATTGACATAGACCGTCAGGGACTTCCATGGGGAGCAGGACATACAGAAGGAAACTTGACTCCCACCCCAGGCTCCTATGGCTTCTCTGGTCGCAAACAGTTCGTTTTTTCCATGGATGGGCTCCTCACACAGGTTACTCGCTTATCTGTATGGGGTTCGCCAGGGCGAACTACGCCGAATATCACAATCAGTGCATTTGCTGCAGACCGCTGCGGATACGTCTATGTCTCTGGGTGGGGGGGACTGGATGCTGGCGTCCCCGGCGTCAATATTGGCTCCACCACAGGACTTCCCACTACGCCTAATGCTAATCAGACTATTACAGATGGGGCAGATTTTTATGTGGTAGCCTTCCAGCCAAACCTGACTGGCTTAGCTTATGCATCCTTTTGGGGCGGTCCGATCTCTCAAGAGCACGTTGATGGAGGGACGAGCCGCTTTGACAATCGGGGAATTATTTACCAGTCTGTGTGCGGCGGGTGTGGAGGCAACTCTGACTTTCCCACGACGCCAAATTCTATTTCTACGCTAAATCGTAGCCCTAACTGCAATAATGCGCTTTTCAAGATAGACTTTCAGCTTGGAGAGCCAGTCGTGGCAGCTTTGGCTCTGACTCCGCCAGGGGGATGTGCCCCCTTTGCTCCCACTATCCAAAACCTGAGTCAAAACGGAGTATCCTATTACTGGAACTTCGGCAATGGTCAGACTTCTACTTCTCCCTCTCCTACGGGGATCATCTACACCCAGCCCGGCGTCTATACGATAACCTTAGTGGCGGAAAATCTCGCTACCTGCAATCAGCGCGATACTTTGCGACGAGTTATCACTGTATTCCCTAAGCCAGAGGCGACTTTTTCCTACCAGGGAAGTTGTGGGCTCACCCTTAGCCTTTCTGCAAATCAGAATCTTCCCGGCCACACTTATCTCTGGCGCACAGGAGATGGGCAGACGCTCTCCGGACCTAATGTAGTTCATACTTATGCAGCGCCGGGGACTTACACTGTGCGGCTCATCGTTACCAATCCTCATGGATGCACAGACAGTACAGAGCAGCGCATTTCTGTAACTCTACCTACCGTACGAGCAAACTTTCAATGGACAGGAGACACCTGCCAAGGGCGGTTCTCCTTCCAGAATCTTTCTACTGATGCGACAAGTTTTGTGTGGATTTTCTCCACAGGAGACACTCTGCGCAGTAGAGACCCCGTGTATGTTTTCCCAGCTCCGGGCACCTACGAGGTTATCTTGATTGCGTATGACAGCTTAGGCTGCACAGACACAATGCGTCGCACTATCCCTGTATCTCGGGCAGTCGTAGCGGCTTTTTCAGAGAGCATAGACTTCTGTGAGCTGCGGGTCCAGCTTACTAACTCTTCTATCGGAGGAGGTTCCTTTTTCTGGAGCTTTGGTGATGGAAACGTCAGCACAGCCCAAAGTCCTACTCACACCTACAGCGCCCCTGGGCGATATACCATCCTTCTGATAGTAGCCTCTCCAGACAGCTTATGTTGGGATACGCTGCGGAAGGAGATAGAAATTGACTTCCGCTCCGAGGCCCAAGCAGAGGTATTCATAGACACCTGTACTCGGGAGGTACGGTTCGTCTCCCGGAGTAGGTTTGCTAATCAAGTTCTGTGGCAAATCAATGGGGAAACATTCTCAAACCCCATCCTGTCCTGGAGCGCCCCCGAGGCAGGAACCTACACCTGGATGCTGGTTACAAACCCCTCTGCTTCGCCATTCTGTCGGGACACGCTTTTCGGAACAGTGTCTATCCCTGCTGCCAAACCGTTGGATTCCCTTAGATGGGAAGGGGATATTTGTGGAGAATGGATTCGCTTTGAGATTCCCTTGCCTGCTGAGCGAATTCTTACGGTAGTGAGCGGAGGGCTCACCTATCCGCCAGGCACCTCTACTATAGTCCAGCCTCTCAGGAATCCCCACTTATACCAGCTTCAGGTGATTTACATAGATGAATACAGCTGCCGCGACACCTTCATGTACAGCCTTTCTTCTGGGGACATTTTTGAGCGCCTGCTTTTCGTGCCGAATGTCTTTACACCAAACGGAGATGGGATAAACGATGAGTTCCGAATCGTCGGCTCACCGGAGTGCATTCAGGAGCTGGCTATCTACGATAGGTGGGGAAGGCAAATTTATGTTACGCGCATGCCCCCCTTCGCGTGGGACGGACACATCTCAAATGAAGAACTCGCTTCTGAGGGAGCCTACGTGTATGTCATACGCCTGCGAGGTTATGTCCGAGCAGGCACCGTAACCCTTCTGCGATAGAGCTAATTCTCTATGTCATTGTATCTTTACTGCATGTGGAGGCACGTTACGTTTGGAGCGACTCTCCTGCTTGTAGCTTGTCAGTCCTCTCAGGAAAGCCAGAGCAAAGTCCCCGTCCCTGACTCTTCTGCTTACCCCACGCGAGCTTCTTATTTGGAGGAGTGGCGGCAGATAGCCGACAGCCTTACGGTAGAGCGACAGCGCGTCATCTTGCAAAACCTTCTTAGTGCCGCTGAACGAGAAGGATGGGCAGGGGCAGTTCGCTACTGCCACGCCGCAGCAGAAACTCTGACTTTCTACAAAGGGGAAAAGATTTACTTTCAGCGGGTCGCCTTGCGTAATCGCAATCCCAAAAATGCTCTCGCTGACTCTTTAGACGAAGCCGCCTACAAACGGTTCGCCGAAACTAAATCTAAGGAGAGCTTTATCGTAGAGGTGGGAAATGGAACACTGAGGTATTATCGCCCGATTTACATTCCTATGGTGCAGTGCCTCAAGTGCCATGGAAAGCCGCAAGATTTAGACGGCCCTGCTCTGGCAGAGATCCGCAAGCGATATCCGAAAGACAAAGCAGTGGATTTCGCGCAAGGGGACTTGCGGGGAATGTGGAAAGCAGAAATCCGTCCGTAGGGCTGAAAAAGAGGCTACCTTTGCAGGGTGTGGAAAAGCATTCTCTTAGCTCTCCTACTTGTGGGGGTAGGGGTAGTGGGGCGTATGCTGCCTCACCCTCCCAACTTCACACCTATAGAAGCCATAGCCCTTTTTGGAGGAGCGTGGTTTTCCCCTATCTGGCTTAGCCTCCTTCTACCTATTACAATCATGGCGATAACTGATCTATTGCTGGGATGGCACAGCTTATGGCCATTTACTTGGGGAGCGATGGGAGTGGGAGCTTTAGTCGGGCGATATCTAATGGAGCCTCTGCGTTTTTTCTCTGTGGCAGGGGCAGCAGTTCTGCAGGCTACCATATTTTTCCTCCTTACCAACTTCGGCGTATGGGTGAAGGGTTATTACGGGTATTCATTGTCGGGCCTGGCCAGCTGTTATCTGGCAGCTATTCCCTTCTATCATTACCAGGTGATGGGTGCCTTGACTTATAGCACTATTTTTTGGGGGGTAAGCTACGCATTCTATCATCGCTTCCAACTTGTCAGGCGATGAGAATTGCCAGGATAGGCTTGCTCCTACTCCTGGTGGGCGCTTTTGCTTGCATCCGCAAGCCTTCTCCGCCCGAGGCCTCCCCGCAGCCCGCCTACAAGGGGCTGTTTATCCTCAATGAAGGGCAATGGACCTTAGGCAACGCTTCCTTAGATGTGATAGCTCCAGATGGCACTTACTATGAAGATGCTTTCTACGCCGTGAATCGCCAGCCCTTAGGAGATGTGGCGAATCATTTCCTGCGTCAGGGAGACACGCTCTGGATTACCATGAATGGCTCGCGTATTTTGTGGCAGGTGCAGCTTCCCTCCCTTACGGTGGCGAAGAAAATTTCCTTCCCTCCCTCAGCAAGTCCGCGGGAATATCTACCCATCTCGGCGGAAAAAGCCTATGTGAATTCACTCTTAGACAGCACTATTTATCGCATTGATCCCCGACGAGGTGTGCTTATCCCCCCTCACATTCGGATAGAAAACTTCTCCGAAAGTATGCTACTACATGCTGGACGGGTATGGGTCACCTGCGGAAACTACGCTTATCCCCTGCGCAACTGGAAAGTAGCTTGCATAGACCCTGCTTATGATTCGGTTCTCTACTACATAGAGCTTCCTCGTGAAAATCCTGGACCTATAGTAAGCCTACCTTCTGGTGAAATTCTCGTAGGCTGTCGTGGCAACTATGCCGACCTCAAAGGGATGCTGGTACATTTGAATCCATCCTCTGGACAGCTGACGCGCACCATAGAACTGCAGACCAGCGTGTATCAGCTAAAGCGATACGGCGAAGATGTATTTCTCCTTACGGATTCAGGAGTTACCCGATATGACTGGCGAAGAGGGAGTGTGGATTATAGCTTTCTACCTAAAAGCCGCTTGGGTATTCCTTCCCATGAGCTTGTATATGGCTTTGCATATGACAGTTTGAGCGGAGAGTGGCTAATCGCCAAT
>JANXDD010000062.1 GCA_025059915.1 Bacteroidia bacterium
TATATTCAGGATTCGTAGAGCTTAGCAGATTTTGGGCCTATCAAGTGGATAATCTTTCAAAATATGTGCTGAAATGCGAAAAAGGTTTGAGTACCTTCACGGCTGCGGGCTATGTCCCAGCGAAGGATAGTACTTTGATTCCATGCGATCCGCAGGCCTGCACCGGGGGCTCCTATCCATCCTTTAGGAGAGAGTTTGATTTGGCGGGGGCTGTCCCATATGCTTCCCATGTCATAGAAAAGCACTGTACCGAGAATCCAGTCCTGCTTGAGGAGCCGAAAGCCATAGAGATGAGTCCGAGCCTCTAAGTTTGTTTGAGCTACGGTAGGGGCGACAAACCGATTTTCCCGAAAGCCGCGTACGGAGCGAGCTCCCCCCAGCACCAGAATTCCGCCTGCCTCTGCCTGACTGGAGATATCGTAGAGCTCTATGAAGTTTATGCGGGAGCCCCAAATGTAACCGAAAGCCGACAGTCCCGCAAAGGTGAGCCGGCCCCAGCGTCCCCACCGCAAAGGAGTGTAGAAGCCTACGGCTTGAATCATGATTTTATTCTGACGGAAATCGCCTCCCAGCCATGGCGCTTGCAGCTCATGAGAATACTCCAAAAACACCCCGTGCGTAGGGTCTGGCTCCAAGTCCCGAGTGTCATACATTATCGCCCATGCCAGAATGCTGGAAATCCACCAGCGACGGCTCTCTTCATATCCTGTCAAGCGAAGTCGTTCCCAGGTGCCATCCGATACTTCTTCATCCAGTCGTGTCTGACGCTGAACAGCCTCTACTATTTTGCCGGCAGGACCAGAGACTTTGAAGCGTTTTCCAGCATGGCTGCTGAAGCGCGTAAGGTCTACTTCGTATCCAATGAAGAGCCGCAGCCGCCCCCCCGCTAAAAGCCGTTCAAAGGCTACATTATAGAGCTGCGACTCCAAAAGCATGCGGTTATAGTTCTCATCCGTGTAGTAAATCCCATCTGGCCCCACAAAAGCTTCTGAAAGAGCCTTTTCATACTGCTCAACTTTTTGGAAGGTTCGGGGGGCCTCATCAGGGGCACGAGAGGGGGCTCGCAGAGGTTCAAAGAGGTGCTTTCGCCCTATTCCCCAATACTGCGCATCTGGATCACGGATAATCTCAATGTTTGCTCGCATGCGATAGGGACCATTGCCTAAAAATGGGGCATCGTAGTTACCTACTATGTGGTAGCGGGTATTTTGGAACACAAATACATTCATGTCTATTCGGTGGCGATAGGGGGTGTAAGCGAAAAAGGGGTCCTTTCTGGTTTTATTGATGTATAAAAATCCCTCTGCGCCGATTCCAAAGCCTCGGATGGGGTCGTATTCCCAGCGAGGCAGTCCTGTAACAAATGTACCTTCTCGCTTTTCTGCGAGTTCGTTATCGGATAGGCGTTTGAGAGGATGGATGAAAAAGGGCGGCTTAGGAGAGGTATCAGGGGGCGAAGGGGAGAGGCTGTCAGCGAGGGACTGCCCCTGTAAAAAAGCAAGCGAGAAAAGGGAGAGAAAAAGAAACCCTTTCCGCTTCTTTTTGCTTCCCCCCAGCAGAGGTATAGAAAATCTTTTTCCTCTCACGGACCTGGCTTTGATTGGCGCAAAGGTAGGGCGATAAGCTAAAGCATCTCTTGAAAGCCTATTTCACGCAAGCTCTTATACTTTTTCCAGCAGTTTAGTGCTTACCTGCTGGGCAAACTCATCAAATATCACATGGCTATCATGAGGTCCGGGGGAGGCTTCGGGGTGGTATTGCACCCCTTGAATAGGGAGAGAGACATGGGCAAAGCCCTCCACCGTGTTGTCATTTAGGTTGATATGGGTCAGGCGGAAGTCCTTGTGCTGGAGGAGGACTTCCTTATCTATGGCAAAGCCGTGGTTTTGAGAGGTGATAAAAAGGCGTCCTGTGCGCAAGTCCTTGACAGGGTGATTGCTGCCCCGATGTCCATAGAGGAGCTTGTAGGTAGGCACTCCCAAAGCTAAGCCTAAAATCTGATGCCCAAGACAAATCCCTAAGGTAGGTAAGCCTGAGGCTATGATCGCCTTAGCTGTATGGATGGCATAGTTCATTGTCGCAGGATCGCCAGGTCCATTAGAAAGAAGAAATCCTACCGGCTCAAACTGACGCAGCTCTTCATAAGGAGTTTGCGCAGGAAAGACCCCCACATAGAACCCCCGCTGCACAAGGTGGTCTATGATAGCTTTTTTCACCCCAAAGTCTAATAGCGCTATGCGGGGCTGGCTGGGGTCTCCTACGAAATAAGGGTTTGGAGTTGTAACTTGCGAGGCGAGTTCAGCTCCTTGCATAGTAGGGAAAGCTTTCAGCTGCGCCAGAAGCTCTGGGGTTACTGGTTCAGTGGTAAGGAGGGCGTTTTGAGCGCCTTTTTGCCGAACATGGCGAACTAAAGCGCGCGTATCTACGCCTGCAATCGCAGGAATCCCATGCATGCGGAGGTATTCAGGAAGCCCAAGAGCTCGCCCAGCTCGGCTAAAGAAACTACTCATATGCCGCACTACCAGCCCCCGAATCATAGGCTTATCATGCTGCCATTCCTCAGAGGCGGTGCCATAGTTGCCAATATGGGGTAAAGTCATCACGAGAATTTGCCCCCAATAAGAGGGGTCTGTAAAAATCTCTGGGTAGCCAGTGAGTGCAGTGTGAAAGACAATTTCGCCAAATACCGTGCCTTCTGCTCCTACCGAGATGCCCTCCGTCTGCCAGCCATCTGAGAGAACTAAATAAGCTTTTTTCATTCTGGGTTTCGGATAGGTACAGATTCAAAAGGGGGAAGCTGTCCTGCCCGCAAGCCTTTCAGGACATTTTCCAATTTCTCTGGGGTTACGGAGAAGACCATGCGGCGACCTTCTATTTGAAGCACGGGCGGGGTATCGCATGCCCCCAAGCACTCAGCTTCTCTAAACCAGAAGAGCCCGTCAGGAGTAACTCCTTCTTCATTTAGTTGTAGGGTTTCTTGGATATAGTTCCATAGCTCTCGCCCACCGCACTCGCCGCAGGTGAAGCAGGTGCAAAGCTCTAAGAGCCATTTGCCTTTGCGTTTGGTAAGGTACATGGAATAAAAAGTGGCCACGCCTTCCACATGAGCGGGAGGAAGCCCCAGAGTTTTCGCCACTAACTCAAGCACTGGGGGAGAAAGCTCTCCAAATTTCTCTTGAGCCAGCCATAGGGTAGGCATGATAGCACTCTGACGGGTGGGATATCTGCGGCAAAAGGCTTCAATCCGAGCCAGCTCCTCTTCAGTAAAGGCATACGCAGACATTCACGCAAAGCTACGGATTCAGAGATTATGAGGGCTAAAGGCTGCTTGAGAGATTCTACCCCCTCCTTTTTGAAGGTTCTCATCAAGCAGAGGAGGCTTATATGAAAAAGCAGGGCGGTATTGAGGACGCTGAGAGGAGAATCGCTATCTAATCCGAAGACTGGAGGGGGGGTAGCTTCGGCGCAGGCAGGGAGCTTTCTAAGGCATTCTCTTATATTTGAGGTAAGGATGAATAGGCTGAGATGGATGGTGGGGGCAGGATTACTTTGCCTTAGCTGGGGGCAGGCGCCTGAAACTACGCCTGTGCCCTTTACCTTGGCGGACAGAGATAGGCTAATACGAGTGGAGGCACGGGTAGAAGCGCTAGAGAAGCGCATAAATGCATTGGAGAAGCAGGTAGAAGCTCGTTTTACGGCTTTGGAGAAGCGAGTAGAAGGCTTAGAGCAGCAGGTGGAGGCGCGTTTTACGGCGATAGAGAAGCAGTTAGAGATGCTGACGTATCTTTTTATTGGGCTATTTAGTGGTTTTGTGGCGCTGGTGGTGGGGGTGCTGGGGATGCTGTGGTGGGTGGTCCAAGATCGGCGGAAGGTACTGAGGCCGATAGAGGAGTCAGTGGAGGAATATCGTCGGGTGATGGCGGTTTTGCGCAAGCGTGCTCGGGACAATCCTGAGCTGGCGGCATTTTTAGACGAGGCGGGGGTGCCAATTTACCCTAAGTAGTAGAAAGGGAGTTAGCCTATCAAGGCCAAGGAGGGTGTCAGATGAAATCCTGACACCCTCCTTCTACAAGCTAAGCTGAGGCTTAGCTTTATTCTTTCAGCAGCTTACCCTTCGGGAGATGAGTAACAGGTAGCTTTGTAGGAGACGCTTCTACTACTCTTACTTCTTGGGCATCTATCTTTGCTTCCCGCAGGCGGGAGCTGAAAATACCATATTCAGGACCTTTCCCGAACAGCTCAGGTATGAGGTATTTCCCTTTTTCCGTGGGAGATTTTTCTACTTCATCTGCCATCCAGAAGTGGCGAGCATACACATCGTTGCGAACGCCTGTAACGACCCATGCTACTTTTACATGGGGCTTATCGGTACGAATGACAAAGCGATTGTTTCGGATTTCCTCTTCTACTATAGCTTGGGCGAAAGTACCGATACATGTGAGGCTGTAGTGATAATCACCTGGGCGATTGAGTGCCTCAAAGTAGCGGGGCAGCTCCACCACCGCTCGCCCAGTAGCATCTGTGGTAACAGTACCCCGATAAATAGTATAAGGTTCGGGCCCTTCTAAGGCAAAGTGGGCTAAAAACTTATTTTCAGGGTCCAACGGGTGATCTATGAAGAAGGACTTAGTACCGTTGGCACCCAAGCGGCCATTTGCATATACACCCCATGCGGCGGCACCATTAGAAGTATTTATGCCGATTACGCCGATGCCTGGATTGGCTGCACCCCCGTCTGCTACAGCCCCCGCTATGCCCCACGGATTGTTATCTGAACGCATATTGATGACCGTGAGACCAGTGTTGGCATAATATACATACCCCAGACTCGCATCGTTCCGCAGCATTATACTAACTGCTGAGCCACCTCCCGCACGGCTTACAAATGCCCCAGCTCCCCCAGTAGCGGTAGGAGAATAGGCTGCATTATTGACTGAGTATATTCCTACACCATTACCGGTAGTAGCGACTGTATAGGTACCCGTATTAGTTCCAGTAAAAGCTCCTCCTGAACCATTTGTGAGATAGTAGGATATAGCACCATTGCCTGCACCCACCACACCTGTACCATTAGCATTAGTGTTGATGCCCCATACGCCGAAGCCTTGGCTTTGAGCGGTCCGACCTGCTACCCCATCCCCGTCGCCAGTCCCTGCTGCGGCTGCATTTAGAAAGAAGCCCCCTGTGCCACTGGAGGAATTGGTGATCCCATAGACGCCTACTCCACCTGCGCCTGTTGCTTGTCCGTAGATTCCATACGCACCATTAGCAGTAGCATAGCCAGAGATAGGATAAGGTTGCGTAGCGGTCCCAATAACTTCAAACTTATCTCCTGCATATACTGGCGTAGCACTGCCGTCGACATTCCAGATGTTACCAGCAGCATTTTCAGCTAAGGTAGTATTGCATGTAGCCACTGGAGAAGTAGAGGTAAATTTGATGAAGCGATTTAGTGTAGGTGAGGCGCAGATTGGGTTAGGAGCCCATACAGGATCGTTGCCGGGTCCTGCAGACATAAGGATAGAACCAGCTGGGCCGTTGGGCAGCCACACTGGTGCTGTGCCAGCACCCCGAGAGAGAAGGATGTTTCCGACAGCGCCAGGTTGATTTCCAGGCATGAAGGCGTTATCCAAGCGTAGATTGCCTGCTACGTGGAGCCGCTCTGTAGGAGTAGCTGTGCCTATCCCGACATTTTGGGCCCATACTAATGCTATCAGGCAAGCCAAAGACAGAGTAAAGGGTGCGGTTGCTATACGACAAATTTATAACAAAACTTTTTTTGAATATGATGCAATAAGAGGAAGGAAGACCTTTACGGGCTATGTTTCCAACGATTATGAGTCCAGAGCCAGTTATGGGGGGAGCGGCGGAGGGAGGCTTCTAAGGCTTGGGCGTAGAGCTGGGTGAGGTATCCCTCGGGAAGCTGGTGGGGGGTATCCGTAAGGATGTGTGGATAGGCTTCATACCGATGGCGGGCTATCTGGACTATTTCTACAAAAAGTACTCTGGATTTTGTGAGGCGGGCGCTGCGCTCTAATCCCCCATGCCAAGCCGTAAGCCGATGAAGGAAGGGCACCCAATAGGCACGCTTTAAGTCGCTGGGACTTTGATCTGCCATAAGGATGAGCGTATGAGTTTCGCTGCGCAGGCGGGAGAGGCGGGCGCCCATTTTCCCCAGCGGAAGCATCTCGGTGCCATAGCGTCCCCGCAGCTCTAAAAAGAGCCTGTCAGCAGCAGCCCCACTCAGAGGAAGATATACACACAGAATCGGAGCGGTAGTGTCCTTCCGAACTATCCAGCCGCCCCACTCCCAGTTGAACTGGTGCCCCATCGCTACAATCACAGACTGACCACGATTATGCGCTTCATGAAAAAGGTGGAGATGCTTTATTTCAAAGCGTTCTCTCACCGCTTCCCAATCTCGGGCAGCCATGAAGCTGACTTCCATCATCCAATCTGCAAAAAGCTGGTAGAAGTCTTTTTCTATTTGGGTGAGGTGGGGTTCGGGCTTATCTGGAAAAGCTTGGCGGAGATGCCGGCGGACCAGCTCTCGTCTATACCCCCAAACGTGGTAGAGAAGGCGATAAAGAACCCCTGAGATTAGATCCAACTTTTCCCATGAGAGCCGCCCGAAGCGTTCTAAGGCTCCTTTCATCAGGGCATAGAGGACTTTATCCATCCAATGCACCTTGCAAATATGAGAGGGGAAGGTCCTTTCTGTAAAAGGATAAAGCGTTCTCTCTAACTTCGCCCCTGATGCGTACGGGTACGCTGGGAGTCAATCTTTCTGGGCTTTTGCCTATCATTCGGCGCTACCTTTATACGCATTCTGATGTTTTTCTGCGGGAGCTTATTGCAAATGGGGTAGATGCCTGCCAGAAGCTTTTGGCTATTTCCTCGGCAGAGGGGCTATCTATCTCAGCCGACCAGCTGAAGGTAGAAATTCTTGTATATCCAGCCAAGCGGCAGCTCGTGATTCGGGACAATGGAATAGGGATGACAGAAGAGGAAGTGGAGAGATTTTTGACAGTGATAGCGGCTTCCAGCGCGCGGGAGTTTGCGGAGAAGTACAAGGAGGCTGATATTATCGGCTTTTTTGGGATGGGTTTTTACTCGGCTTTTATGGTGGCGGAGAAGGTGGAGGTTTTGACGCAGTCTTACCGAGAGGGCTCGCAAGCCGTGCGATGGGTGGGAGATGGCACAGAGACTTATCAAATAGAGCCGGCAGAGCGTCCTGAAGGACGCGGTACTACCGTCACCCTCTACCTCTCCAAAGAATACGACGAGTATGCACAGGTGTGGAAAGTACGCCAAGTAGCGGAGAAATACGCCCGCTTTCTTTCTATCCCCATTCTTGTAGAAGGGGCCTCAATCAATCAAAAACCCCTTTGGCGGCAGCATCCGACCCAAGTTACTTCTGAAGAGTATAAACGGTTCTACCAGCTTTTATACCCTGGTAGGCCTGAGCCAGTTTTCTATGTGCATTTGAATATTGATTATCCGGTCAATCTGCAGGGGATTTTGTACTTCCCTCCGCTGCGGCCTGAAATGGTGATTGAGAAAAACACTCTCTCCCTGTATGTGCGGGGTATGTTTATCACGGATCAGCTAAGCGAGATTTTGCCGCCGTATTTTGAGCTTTTGCATGGAGCGATAGAGTCAGCTGATATTCCTCTCAATGTTTCGCGCAGCCAGCTGCAGGTGGACCCCACTGTACGCAAGATAAGCCAATACATCAGCCGCAAGGTTGCAGAAAAACTCAAAGAGCTGGCGGATTCTGACCGTCAAGCTTATGAGAAGGTGTGGGATAGTGTCGGCCCTTTTGTAAAGTATGGGATGGTGCGCGATGAGGAATTTGCGAAACGAGTGAAGGATATTGCCCTTGTGAAAAGTACCACCGGAGAATTTTTCACCCTTTCAGAGTATAAGGCACGGATTAGTTCTGTGAAGGATCCTCGGGGCTATGCAGTAGGCTTTTATGTCAATGACATGAAGAAACAAGGGGCGCTCTCTCAGCTTTTCCAAGCCAAAGGGCATACGGTGATTGTGGCAGATACGGTGATAGACCCCTATTGGCTTTCACACATAGAGTCGTCGGAAGGGGTGCGCTTTTTGCGAGTAGATGCGGAGGAGGCAGCAAAATGGCTGGAAGAATCAGATGCTGGCGGAGCCCTAACTCTGGAGGAAATCAAAACGGTGAAAGAGGCTTTGGAGCGCCTTGTTAAGGTGAAGGTAGAGCCTCAAGCGATGGGTGAGAAGGGGATGGCAGCACTTCTTTTGCGAGAAGAGAGCCACCGCCGACTGTATGAGGCGACCCTTCAAGGGAGCGTGCCCCTGCCTTCTCGGCTAATTTTCAATACCCAGCATCCTATTTATCGGCGATATTTGCTGACGCAGGATATCCGATGGTTAGAGCATGCGGTGGATTGGGCTCGGCTTCTAAACGGCGACTTAGGGGAGAGCGAACTGCAAGCCTTTTTGCAACGGGATTGGTCCCTTTTGTCAGGCTCCTGATTGGGAGCATAGCGCTGGCACAACCTTTTAGACAGCCCCCCTTCTTCTTCCAAGGGAATAAGGAGAAGGTAGAGCGCCGCCTTGCTCAGATGAGTTTGGAGGAGAAGATTGGGCAGCTGCTGATGGTGCCCGCCTACAGCAGCCCTCGCCAGTCTAATCGCCGAGAAGTAGAAGCTTGGATTACCAAATACCATGTGGGAGGTCTTATTTTCATGCAAGGCAGCCCTACTTTTCAGGTTCAGCTTACTAACCATTATCAACAGCTGAGCCGGATCCCCCTTCTCATTTCTATGGATGCGGAGTGGGGGCCGGCGATGCGCTTAGATAGTCTGCCGCAATTTCCTTATGCGCTAACTTTAGGAGCTCTCCCAGAGGATTCTTTAGTATATCGGGTGGCTCGGGCGATTGGGCGGCAGTGCCGGCGCCTTGGTGTTCATATCAACTTCGCTCCCGTAGCCGATATCAACAGCAACCCCCAAAACCCCGTGATTGGGTTTCGGGCTTTTGGCTCAGACAGGCACCGAGTGACGCAGCTCAGCCTTCTTTTCATGCACGGGCTGCAGTCAGAGGGTGTTTTAGCAGTGGCTAAGCACTTTCCTGGACACGGAGACTCTTATATAGACTCTCATTTTGAGCTGCCAGCGATACTCCATGATAGCTCCCGTTTAGATAGCGTAGAACTCTACCCCTTCAAGCATCTCATCCGCGAAGGGGTGGGAGGCATAATGATAGGACATCTCCTTGTGCCTACCTTGGATACCTTTACGGCGACGGTTTCTCGGCGAGTCGTACATACCCTTCTGCGAGAGAAGTTAGGCTTTCAGGGAATAGTATTTTCTGACGCTCTAAACATGAAAGCAGTGTCTCTGTACTTCCCTCCTGGGGAGCTGGAGGTGCGAGCTCTGGAAGCTGGAGCCGATGTACTACTTTATGTAGAGAATGTGCCCGTAGCGGTGCAGGCTATTCACGAAGCTGTTTTGAAAGGCCGACTGACCGAGGAAGAAATAGATGAAAAGGTTAGGCGCATTCTCTCTTTGAAGGCTTACATGGGGCTTTTGGATTCTGTGCCTTATGTTTCTACGGCTTCTTTGCTTGAAGACCTTTGGGCAGAGTCTATTTTACAGCCTCTGCGAGAGGCATATATTCGTTCAGTTACCCTTCTTCAGAATCGGGCTCAGATTTTGCCCATAGGCTATTCTCCTCATCGTCGCCTCCTTTACGTGCAGATAGGATATGAAAGACCAGCCCCTTTCTATCGGTATTTATCTCAGTACTGGGTGATGGACTATGTGGTGATTCCCTCGGCGGAGAAACTTCTTTCAGATACGCTTATACAGACGCTTGGCTCTTATACGACCTTGATTGTAGGGCTTTTTGGACTCTCTAATAGCCCTCGCCGGTATTTTGGCGTTCGGCCTCAAGTACTGGATTTTCTATGTGAGGCTGGGAATGCTCGGCGAGAGGTGATTCTGTGCGTATTCGGGAATCCATATGCTCTTTCGTTTTTCGGAGAGGAGGATGCCACTATCTTAGCTTATCAGGAAGATACCTTAGCGCAGTGGCAGGCAGCGAATATTATCTTTGGTAGTGCTCCTCCTACGGGGCGCCTTCCCATCCCTATTCCGATGAAATATCCCCGAATGGCTACCTATGACCTTACGCTGTATCGTCCCTTGTATCCCTATCGCTCACCCTATTCGTTTAGCTCCACTGAGGCTGTGCTTGCGGAGGTTCTCCAGCAGAGACTGACGCCAGGGCTTTGCGTAACTGTCATCTATCGGGATACAGTAGTTTTCAATAAAGGCGTAGGCAGCCTGAGCTATTCAGATAAGCGGGTGCCCTCACCCGTCTATACCCTTTATGACGTAGCTTCTTTGACAAAGGTCTTTTCTACCACTCTGATGGCGATGGCTCTGTACGAGGAGGGACGATTGCATTTGATGGAGCCGCTTTCTCACGCAGTACCTGCATGGCGTGAATATCCCATAGGTAAGCTTACACCCTACCAACTCCTTACACATACAGCGGGATTTCCACCAGGCCTTCCCTTTGTGCAGGAGCTTTTGAAGGCACCCGATATGCTCTCGGACAGCTTGTCTGAGTCTTATTCTATTCCCCTCAGTCGCCGGCGCTACTTGCATAAAAGCTATCCTCAGGAGGTGTGGAGAAAAATCTATAGCTATCCAGTAGAGCCTACCCGTAAGGCGGTCTATACAGACTTGGGAATGATTGTGCTTCAGCGCTATCTGGAACAGCTTGCAGGGGAGCCGATGGAAACTTATGTAGAGAGGCGCTTTTACCGGCCGATGGGTCTGTCCAGAATGGTTTTTCGCCCTGCTCAGAAGGGAATGGACTCTCTATGCGCTCCGACAGAAATAGATACGACATGGAGAAAAGATACTCTGCGCGGGTATGTGCATGACCCTACCGCAGCCCTTTTAGGAGGTAGCGCAGGAAATGCAGGGCTTTTTGCCAGTAGTAATGACCTGGCGAAGCTAATATGGATGCTACTCAAAGGGGGCGAATATGGAGGGTACTGCTACCTTTCTGCAGCTACTGTAGGAACCTTTACGAGGGAAGCAGAGGGGATAGGTCGGGGTCTGGGATGGGATAAGCCTTCTAAGGAAAAAAACGCTGTGGTGCCCCCGAGTTTTTCAGAGAGGAGTTTTGGGCATTTGGGCTTTACAGGGACGGTGGCGTGGTGCGATCCGAAGCGGGAGCTTGTGGTGGTGATTCTTTCTAATCGGGTGTATCCAAGTGCGGGAGATGGGCGGTTTAATCAGCAGGGGGTTCGTCGGCGGATTATGGAGGCGGTGGAGCGGGATTTAGGGTTGAGGTGAGCGGC
>JANXDD010000063.1 GCA_025059915.1 Bacteroidia bacterium
ATCTCGCCAAGCATGCCGAACGATATAATAGCGCCATAGTTTCCACCACTCTTGGGCTACCGCTTCATATACAGTGCCCCCTAAGTAGGTGGCAAAGGCTTCATTTAGCCAAATGTCTTGCCAGCTTCCGCAGGTTACCCAGTCTCCGAACCACTGATGAGCCAGTTCATGGGCCCACAGCTCTAAAGAGTAGCTTCCGAAGAAAGTGATGGTCTGGTGTTCCATTCCGCCGCCCCACCCAATCTGTACTTGATTGTAATCTTCATTAGCGAAGGGATAGGGGCCGATTCTTTCTTCCAGCCATTGAAAGTAGGGAAGGAACTGCTGAGACAGGAGACGGGCGCGCCCCGTATCCTGCGGATAGACATAGTTACGAAGAATAAATCGGTGAAGTGCGGTCTGTACGGGAAACTCTTGCACAATGTAGTTAGAGGCTGCAAAGGCTATCAAATACACAGCAATCGGATAGCGATGACGAAAATGCCGCCATCGCCAACGGTGGGCATCTACAGTATCTGCTATTAGTTTTCCATTTGCAACGCCGATGAGGGTATCGGGAGTGACAATGCAGATGTCCAAAGAATCTACTTTGTCTGAGAGTCCATCGCGGCAAAAAAGCCAGTCTGGCGCTCCATACGGTTGGGAAAGGGTCCAGACAGTCCAGCCGGTGCTGTGCGGCTTTATTTCATAAGAGCCGAAGCCAGAGCTTCGGGGAACTCCTGTATATCGTACCCGCACCCAAGCTGGAGCGCCAGAGAGAGGAGTGTGCGGCAGGATATATACCTTCCGCTGAGCTGGGTTTCGCCAAAATGCTCGCACTCCGAAAGAAGCCTCTACCGTCTGTACATCTAATCCTTCTCCTAAGTCCCATGTAAGGGTGTCCGCTGTCCAGCCTGCGAAATGCCACTCAGTCTCAGCCCATAACACAGAATCGGGGGGCGCTACGCGAAAAGTAAGCTTTCCATAAAAAATATCCAGCTGCCCATACAAGAGCCCTCCCAGCCACAGAGTTAGAAAGCCTAAGCCTTTTCTGCCTTTCATCGGAAGGTTACTCTGGGATAATCCGTACCTCGGGCTCTAACTTAATGCCCCAGCGCTCATACACTGTCTTTTGTACATACTGCGCCAGCTGCCAGAGCTCTTCAGGGGTGGCGCCGCCGGTATTTACCAGCACCAGCGGCTGTCGTGGATAGACTTGAGCGGCACCGATTTGGTAGCCTTTTAGCCCTGCTTTATCAATAAGCCATGCGGCGGAAACCTTGTAGCGTCCATCTGGCTGAGGATAAAAAGGCACATCTGGGGCTTTTTCTCTCAGCTGCTGAAGCTCCGAGGCCGAAAGGATGGGATTTTTGAAGAAGCTGCCAGCACTGCCCGTCGCTGGGAGCTTCTCCGCCCGAATCGCCCGCACCGTCTGATAAAGATGCCATGGGTCATGCTGCCGAGACGGATCTACCCGCCGCTGCACATCAGGATAAGTAAGAACCGGCTCGTACTGCCGTTTCAAACGAAGCGTAACTCGTGTGATGATAAACTTATCCCGCCATTCGGGGGTTTGAAAGATGCTATGCCTATAAGTCAGTTTGCAAGCCTCAGCGGGAATTTCCTGCCATGCTTCTATGGATTTATTCCAGCCTCGTACGCTCACTAAAAAAGGAGCCAGCTCTACTCCGTAGGCGCCGATATTTTGAACTACGGCTGCCCCCACTGTACCAGGAATAGCAGCAAGGTTTTCTATTCCATGCCATCCGCACGCGATACACAGGCGCACCCATGCATCCCAGTTTTCCCCCGCTGCCACTTCTACCTCTACATGCTTTGTATCTTCCCTCAAAACTCGGTAGCCCCGCAGGTAGCGTGTAGAGAGAACTGCAGGTAGGTGCTTTCGGGGAAAAATGTTACTCCCCTCTCCAATGATAATGTCTGCTTGGTCTGCTATGCTGGCAACCTCTTCCTCTGATTGGGGCAAGAGCAGCCTCTCGGCATATACGGGAAGGTTTAGCGTATGATATTCAGCGAGAGGTATCGCCCCAGATGCGACGGCGGACACGAGCTACAATCTCTTGGGCTTCTGCACTGAAAGCGCGCCAGCTGCGGCTCAGCATCTCCCGTAGCCGTTTCTCAAATTGGTATTGCTCCGCACAGTATTCACATTGGGCGATTAGCTGTTCTACTTCCTCTTTTGCCTTCCCATGCAACTGGCCATCTAAGAAAAGCTCCAGCTTCTGGATAATCTCCTCGCACTCCTGCTCCGAATACGGCGAGTCTGGGCGGTATATTCCAATTCCCTTAGTCCTGCGGAACTTCATATCCGTGAGAAGCCGCATAGTCTAACAAAAGCTCCCGCAAAATCTTTCGCGCCCTGTGTAGCCGAGAACGAATCGTCCCTATCGGTATGCGTAGAACTTGACTGATTTCCTTATAGGATAAGCCTTCCACATCTGCCAGTATCACAATAGTGCGGAAGTCCTCTGGCAGATGCATGAGGGCATTCGTAACCTCATCTCCAAAAAGCCCCTCTGTGGGGTCCTGGTAATTGTGATAAGCATGAATATCCTCTATGTCGTAAATGCTCTGCTCATTTTGGGCCTCTAACGAGTAGGGCTGCTTAGTGGCTTTCCTATAGTGGTTGATAAAAGTATTGCGTAAAATTCGGAAGATCCATGCTTTGGCATTCGTAGAAGGTTTGTATTGATAGAGAAAGCGGTAAGCCCGAAATAGCGTCTCTTGAGCTAAATCTCGAGCTATATCTCGGTCGCCAACCAGACGGACGGCGAAGTGATAGACGGAGGAGGCATGAGGCATAATCTCCTGTTCAAAAAGGCTATCATACTTAGCCTTTTCTTCAGGAGACATCTCAGGCATCTTCTTGGGCTTGCGCCCGCGAGTACGAATCTCCATACCAGCAAAAATAACAATAATACAGCTATGAAGGTCATCCTAATCCCCATTGACGGGCAAAGCGCTTGAATGTGTAGAGGTTCCAAAGCAGCTTACGTAGGTTTATGCGGCGGCTCTGGTGCGTTTGCCATAGAGTTTTGAGGGTGTCTGGATCAAACCAGGGGTCTGGTCGCAAAATTTCTGCCTCAATGGGCCCCCGCAGCTCCTCTCGCAGCCACCGAGCCAAAGGCACCCCAAAACCTTTCTTTGGGCGGAAAAGAATCTCATCTGGTAACCGCCCTTTCATGAGCTTTTTGAGAAGAAACTTTGTTTGATTTCCCCGACGGCGGTAAGATAAAGGAAGGGATGAAAGAAAGCTAACCACTTCTTTGTCTAAAAGAGGAGCTCGTACTTCTAAAGCGTTATACATGCTGGCGCGGTCCACTTTGACTAAAATGTCATCTTGCAAGTAGGTTTTGTAGTAGAGATAGGTAGCCTGAACCCACAGTGGCGTACCCTCGGGGAGGCGCTCTACATACCTGTACAGAAGGTTTTTTAGAGTGTCAGAGGCTCCCTCTTGAAAGGGCGGTTTGAGAAGGGTGGAAAGCTCCTCTGGGAGAAATGAAGCCAACCATCGGGTGTGCCGTTCCACAGGCTCCCCCGTGAAACCTCGTAAAAATTGCCGCACCTTGAAGTCTAAAGCGATGTTTTCGTCACTGGTAGGCAAGAGCCTTTCTGAGAGGGTAATAAGTAGGTGGATGATTCCTTGAGGCAGCCAGCTCAAAAGGGGGGCATATCGGTCCGCAATAAAAGTCGGATACCCAGCTTGCAGTTCATCCCCTCCATCTCCCCCCAGAGCTACAATCACCCGCTGACGAGCAAATTGCGAGAGAAAATAAGTAGGCAAAATAGAAGCATCCGCAAACGGCTCATCCATCAGCGGGAATACTTCTTCTAAAAGGTCTAAAGCCTTCTGAGGGGTAAAGACTGCAGCATAATGCTCAGTGCCCAACTGCCTGGCGACCGTAGAAGCATAGTCGCTTTCATCATAGCTCCGCTCCGAAAAGCCTATGGAGAAAGATAAAATCGGAGCCTCTCTATGCTGCTGCGCATACCATGCAACGGTAGAGCTATCAATCCCCCCACTTAGAAAGACGCCTACTGGCACATCGGCAATAAGGCGAAGCCTGACAGCTTCAGATAAAAGCTGGTCCAGCTGCTTGACAGCCTCGGCGAGAGGAGGGGGCTGGTCGTAGGGTAAAGGAGGTTCCCAATAGCCGGCTTGCTCTATTAGCTGCCCTTCTTTCACTATCATGTAATGTCCGCCCTCCAGCTTGTAGATGCTTTCTCCAATCGCTAACGGTGTAGGCACGTAGTCCAGTACCAAATACGCATGAAGTGCAGGAAGGGAAAGCCGCCGAGGTACTTTCGGATGCTGCCACAGCGCCTTTATTTCAGAGGCAAAAGCAAAAAGCCCATCTCGGAAGGTATAATACAAAGGCTTTTTACCCATGGGGTCTCGCGCTAAAAAGAAACTCTTCTCTACCCTGTCATAAATCGCAAAAGCAAACATGCCCCGCAGCTTTGAAAGCATATCCTTGCCCCATCGGGCATAAGCCTCTACTAAGACTTCTGTGTCAGAAGTAGTTCGGAACTTCTGTCCTTCTTTTTGAAGGGTTTCCTTGAGCTCTTGGAAGTTGTATATCTCGCCGTTGAAGACGATGACAAATCTCCCATTGGAAGAGTGGAAGGGTTGATGGCTCCGAGGGTCTAAGTCTAAAATGCTGAGTCGGGCATGGGCCAAAGTCGCCAGCCCTTCTTGCCACACTCCTTGATAGTCTGGGCCTCTATAATGAAGGGTTTGAATCATCTGCCGCCCCACCTTTTCTCCTCCCTCCCCCCAAAATCCTGCTATCCCGCACATGCTTTCAGACCCTTATGCTCTGAGGAAAGTTTATCTTCTTCCGAATCTGGGCTGGGGCCCGCCCCGTAGATTCATAATACACCCGTACAAGTAGCTCTGCCAGTATTCCGATAAGTATAAGCACCACCCCCACACTGATGAATAAGGCCGTGAATATAGGAAGGGGCGTCTCTACAAATGCCTTTTGTCCGGTGAGCTTATAATACAGCGCCCAGCCGAATGTCCCCATCCCGAGGAGAATAGAAATCAGCCCCACCCCGCCAAAAAACTGCATAGGACGCTGAAGGTACCGGTCTAAAAACACTATGAGAATGAGGTCCAAAAGCACCGATACTATTCGCATCATGCCGTAGTTGCTGCGACCGTATTTGCGAGGATGGTAGGAGACGGGGACCTCGGTGATTCTACCGCCTTCCCATTTGGCATAGATCGGAATAAAGCGATGCATCCGTCCATATAGCCGTACGGGGGCAATCACATCACGGCGATAAGCCTTTAGAGTGCATCCGTAGTCATGTAAATGCACTCCTGATAGATGGCTGATGAGAGCATTTGCCAGAATAGAAGGCAGCTTTCTTGTGAAAAACTGTCCTTTCCATCGTTCTTTGCGCCAGCCGCTTACGACATCGTAGCCTTCCTCCAGCTTTGCCAAAAGGTGGGGAATATCCGCAGGGTCGTTTTCCAAGTCAGAGTCCATGAGGACTATTATTTCGCCCTCTGCATGTTGTATGCCTGTTTGAATCGCTAGCGTCTGACCGTAGTTTCGGCGCAAAATAATCACCCGCATCCACGGACGCTGAGCCGCCAGCTCCGTAAGCACTTGAGCCGAGTTATCTCGCGAGCCATCATCCACGAAAATCACTTCAAAGTTCTCAGCCACTGTTGGCAAAACCGTTTCCAGCCGTTCTACGAGCTCAGGAAGCCCCCGAGCTTCATTATACACCGGAATGACCACCGATAGGCTCACCGGAGCAAAGGTACAAGGATTGGGTGGGAAGCATAGGGAGGTATTTTGTTCTTTTGAAAGCATGAGTTATGAAGCTGTCCGTGAGCGGATAGCGAGGGCTGCCCAGCGGGTAGGGCGTTCTCCCGACGAAATAACCCTTCTCGTCGTCTCCAAGGGACAGCCAGTTGAAAAAGTAAAGGCTATTTATGACCGAGGACATCGCCTTTTTGGAGAAAACAGGGTTCAAGAGCTTCTACTCAAAAAGCCTACTCTCCCCGAAGATATCCAATGGGACCTTATCGGACACCTTCAAACTAACAAGGTCAAAGCTGTCCTTCCGCATATAAGGCTTTTACACTCGCTGGATAGAGAAAGCCTTCTGAGTGAGATAGGGAAGCGAGCCGAGCAGCCCCTGCCTTGTCTTATAGAAGTGAAAATTGCCCAGGAGCCGACTAAACATGGGGTCTCTCCTGAGACGTTAGATGCCTTTGTGGAGAAGGTGCTTTCTGAGCCAAAAGTCATCCTTAGAGGGCTCATGGGGATGGCTACATGGACCTCAGAGGAGCAGCAGATTCGGAAGGAATTTCGGCTGCTTTATCAGCTTTTTGACAAGCTGCGCCGGCAATACCCTGACCTTCCAATAGACACGCTTAGCATGGGAATGTCAAACGACTTTGAAATCGCCGTAGAAGAGGGGAGTACGCTGGTGAGGGTAGGGTCCGCTGTGTTTTCTGAATAGCAAGCAAGGCTCTGCCTTTTTTTACTTTGCGGGCATGAGGCCAATAGTCGTAGTTACGCTAAGCTATCTCTGGGCTCAGATTAGCAGCCCGAATAGCTTTTTGGCTTTGAGCGTTGGAGCGGTAGCACCTACAGGTTCTACCCAGCTCAAGGGTCGTACCTATCCTTCCGATGGATATGCTCTCACCGGCGCAGGCTTTGGTCTGCATTTGAATACGTTTGTGCATCCATACATAGCTTTGAGTTTGAGAGTGTCGCAAAGCTTTTTCTCTTTGGATGGTAGGGCCCTCGGTAGAGATGACCACCTTTTCCCTGAGCCAGTTACGATAGATGAAAATCCCCGAATTTCTCATACACTTGCGGGCTTGGGTGTGGGTACGGGGGTTCAGCTGGACTGGATATCCCTCTATGTGCCTGTGCAGCTGGCTTTAGGGCTTTATTCAGCTCCGGAAATAGAAGGGCGCAAAAGCTCCGTACAAACTTGGATCCAGCCTAAGTTTTCTACCGCACAGATCGGCCTCAGCACCGGCTTGATAATGAACTTTCCTATAACGGATGACTTTTTTGCAGGGATTTCGCTGCTCTTTACAAGCGTAAGCTCGGGGGAAAAGGACTTTGACCGCTTTCGTTATACTTTAGATGTTCAGGACAGGCGCTTTACTTACCGTTCGGCTGTGAGGAGCGACATAGCTGAGGTAGGAATTCTCTTAGGACTTTTCTTTTAGAGAGTTGTAAGCGGGGTCGGGCAATCCCTTACGGCTTTTTATTCTACCCGCGGGCTTGCCGTTCGGAAAGCTATAAGTAGGGCTTGGGCGGGTCTTTGGGTGGAAGGGGAAGCGAGCCCGGAATACCTAAGAGAGGGAACTCTTTCCGTAGAGGATGATATTCAAAATCCTCAGGAAGGTAGATGCGCCGGAGGTCGGGATGCCCCCGAAACCGAATACCCATCATGTCATAAGCCTCCCTTTCGTGCCAGTTGGCGCTGGGCCATAAATCTGATATAGTGTCTATCTCGGGATTGTCTTCGGGAAGCCGGGTCTTTACCCGTACTCGTATTCGTCTGGAAAGGCTCACGAGGTTATATACCAGCTCAAACCGCAGCCCTTCTACGAAGTGATCCGTAGCTCCAATATCTACCAGATAGTCAAAACCATGTTTCTCCTTGAGGGTTTTGAGAAAAGCTTTCAGGCGAGAAGCCTCTACGATGAAAGTAAGTTCGCCTGCATGCTCGCGCACCTCTACCACTTCTCCAGCCAAAGCCTCCTTGAGGGCAATTAGCTCACTCATGCTGCAAGTCTAAGCAAAAACCTTTCACAATCCCCGCACGAATCGGTCCTGCCAGTCTCGCCGCTTAGTAATGCGTAGGTCTTGGAGCTTAGGGGAGCGAGCCGAAATAGTGAGAAAATAACTCTGCCGCGGACCGAACGGAATCCAGTTGAAAGAAAGCTCCCAGCAATGTAGGTCCCGATAGATGTTGATGGTAGTGAAAGAGAGCCGCTTTTGAATAAAGTCAAACCCCGTGCTCACCTGCACCCGCCAGAAGCGGGTGAGATTTACTTCTGCTGAGGCCCCGAGAGTTTGAACCCACCGGTACTTAGCAGAGTCTGGGAAAAACTGCCGAATGCCTACGAGGTTGTAGCTCAGGTCTATGCGCCAAGGGAGAGTAAAGAAAACGAGACTTTCTTCATTTTCTCCTGCTGGGGCAGAGGGACGCTGCGGAGCAATAGAGGTTACAAGGGCCCAGTTCATCTGAGTGATAGTGCCGATGCGTCTGTCTTTATTCCATCGGTAGATTGGGCGCCGCACTCCAGCTGAGTCGTACTGGTATGCATCCAGAGTAGCATTGTAGTTGAGATTGAGCCAGGTGCCGAGAAGGTTAGTCCGCGCGGAGAGTTGAATAGGAGCCAAGTGAAAGCTATCTGCAGCAAAGTTGTAGCTCGTGGAAGCACCTACATTGTCCAGAAGGGTAATGTACTTGTACTTTCGTCCAGTAGTATCCCGCGGGTCTTTATAGCGCATTTCCCAGAGATTATTGAGGCTCAGTTGGAGGGCCTGCTGGCGTCCGCTGGGGGGACTGCCATAGAAGCCCCAAGCAAGAGGATTGAGCCGCCGTTCCTTGCCTCCCTCTTCTATGCGCTGATACAGCTTCCATTGAGGCTCTGAAAAATCAGGTCGCCATGCATACCCTACACTCGGTATGAGAGTGTGGCGAAAAGCTATTCCCCGTGATCCTCGCAGGACTTTGACTCCATATAACCGAGTGGCTAAGGTGAGGTTGAAAGAGAAATCACGGGCAGCTTTGGGCGCCCGCTGCCGCAGAGACAAAATCCGCCCCGCACTGTCTACCTCATAACGAATCTGCTCGCTGTAAAGATATTCGTTGTAGTTTATCGTAGGCGTAAGCTGGAAATAGCGAAAAATCGTATAGCCAGCTGCGATCTGGATATTATGCCGCAGACCCCACCGCAGGGTATCCCACATCGCTGGGGTAAATAGGAGACTTTCAGGCAGAGAGATAACCCCCTGCCCATCTAAGCGATATGTGTAGCCAATGCGTTCATACCACCGAGCGGAACCTATCCGCTTTTTACGCTCAAAGGGAAAGACTCGGTTCTGATACAGGGCTATGACTGGCACTTGGAAGGACCAAGCTTTTTGAATGATGTTCTGGTTATGATTAGCGCCGAGCGTAAGCTGCCATGGGGAAGGGGCAAAGGATTTCTGTAAAGCTATACTAGACTGGAGGTTGGTGGATAAAAATTCTGTGGCGCTATAGCTTTGTCTTCCTAAGAAGGTGGAGGAGCCGGCTTGTACGCTGCCGGAAAGAGAAGCAGTAGGGGAAAGGGTCTGATTATGCTGCCAGCGCACGAAAACCATCCGTGTAGCTTGATAGTCTGGGTCTCCAGGTTCATTGAAAGTTTGATAGGCGTACTGGATAGAGAGGCTGCCTTCGTACCAATATCGCTTTCGGTAGGTCCAGAGGAGCTCGCTCCGAAATCCCCCCCGAGTAAAAATATCTGCTTCTAAACGGGCATCCATGTACCGATTGATAGCCCAGTAGTATCCTAATCCCCGCAGGAAAAAACCTCTATCTGCCGCCTGTCCAATCAGAGGAAGGATTATACCAGAGTGGCGCCTATCCATGAGAGGAAAGTACCCAAAAGGCAAAAAAATCGGAACGGGGACTTCTCCAACTACCATATATAGTGGCCCGCTGACAATCCGATCTTCTGGATAGAATTTGATGCGAGTGGAGGCGATATAAAAGTGAGGGGGATGAGCTGTGCAGGTCGTATAATACGCATCGGCTGCATAGAAAGTACCATCGGGGTTCAATTGGACGGTGCGCCCAGCTAAAACTTCATCTGAAAGCTGCTGCTTGAGTCCCAGGACTTGCCCGCGCTCCCTGCGTAAATCATAACGGAGACTGTCCATTTCATACTTCTGATTGTCCATGTAGAAGACAGGCAGTTCAATAAGTGAGTCTCCCTGACGAAGGCCAGACCCATACAGGAATCCCTGCTCCCATTCTATGCGGGCATAGCCAGTTTCCAGGCGCATTGAGGATGTCTGAAGTGTAACGCGGCGATAGAGATAGACCTTGCGATAAGGGATGTAAAAAGTGATAGAATCTTCTGCTGCGTAGCGGATGGTGTCCTCTTCACTTGCGCGCGTGAGAGAGTCGCGCAAGGAGGTGGGTAGAGTATCCTGACGGGGGCGCCGTTCTACTTGAGCGTATATGCTCCCCGAAAGACCTATCACCAAAGTCAAAAGGATTTGCCATCTTTGCATCTGACTATGGGCAAAAGTACAGGGCTTCTCCTACTGGCACTTGCTGTTTTGAGCCTGACCTCTTTCCGCCTGATGAAGCCAACTTTAGTGGTGATAGACCCCGGCCATGGAGGCAAAGACCCCGGCGCCTTAGGTAAAGCGCACAAAGAGAAAGATATCACCCTCAGTGTCTCGCTTAAGTTGGCTGAACTGCTGAGAAAGGATCCCCTTTTCCGACCGCTTCTTACTCGCGAGACAGATGTATTTGTAGAGCTAAACACCCGAGCGGAAATCGCCAACAAAGCTCATGCAGACCTTTTTCTGAGTATTCACTGCAACGCTAACCCTCGGCGAGATGTTGCCGGTTCAGAAACATATGCCTTAGGAGAACACAAGTCCGAAGAAAACCTCAGTGTGGTCATGCGAGAGAATTCCTCTATCCTCATGGAAGAGGGCTATCAGCAGACTTATGGTGGATTTGATCCAAATTCCGAGGAGGCTTATATCATCTTTTCTCTCATGCAGCATGCTTACCTCAAGCAGAGCTTGCGTTTAGCTAAAAAGATAGAGGAGCAAATAGCAAGTAAGACAAAGCGGCAAAGCCGCGGCGTAAAGCAGGCTGGATTTCTGGTGCTGTGGCGGACAAGCATGCCTGCGGTGCTTTGTGAGATTGGGTTTATCACTAATCCAGAGGAGGAAAAATACTTGGCTTCGGAGGTTGGGCAGGAACATATAGCTCAGGCGATTTATCAGGCGCTGAGGCAATATGTAGCGGCTGGGGGGGAGTAAGGGGAGGGAAGTTCTAAATAGATGGAGGAAAGGAGATTTTTGGGGCGCCGCCGCCCCCTAGGCGGGGGCCGCGCCCCCCCCCACAAAAAAAAAAAACAACACAAAAGTGGCAGGGGCGCCCCCAAGACAAAAGGAAAAAAAACACAGAGC
>JANXDD010000064.1 GCA_025059915.1 Bacteroidia bacterium
TGCTACGCAGGTCAAAGCTCGGCTTGATTCTATGCTTCCTGACCGAATTCCCCAAGCATTTTTGTGGAAAGGTCCCGAAGGGGTCGGTAAGACAGCAGCGGCATGGATGGTCTCTAAAGCCCTTTTATGTCCTCATGCAGAGGGAGGGGAGCCCTGTCATGCCTGCTCTACCTGCCAGCGTGTAGATAGACTGGAGCACCCTAACCTTCTCATTTTACCGCCAGTGGGGGGAAAGGTGCCCTTAGAAGAGGGGGTACAGCGTTTGCGAGCTGCTCTGGTAGAAAATCCATTCTTGTCCCTCTCTGAGTGGGAGATGCTCCTTCCAGATGCCAAAGGTAATCTCTCCATCGGGGTGGATATGGCTCGTCGGCTGCAAGAAAGCCTAAGCCTTACTAACCCCGACGGCTCATGGAGAATAGTGTGGTTCTGGCACGCAGAGACTTTGACTCGTCAGGCTGCAAATGCCCTCCTGAAGCTGGTAGAAGAGCCTTCTGAACGAGTACTTTTCATCTTTTTGACTCATCAGGCTGAAATGCTACCCATTACTTTACGGTCTCGTTGTCAAGTTTGGTATTTTCCTCCGCTCTCTAAAGAGAAGTTGGAAGGACTGATTGGAAGCAAGCTTTCTGCCTCGCAGTGGTCTCTTTCGGAGGGAAGTTATAGCCGTCTGAGGCGTCTGCGCGAGGCTTCTATGGAGAAGTATATTCAGGCTCTGCAATCGTGGCTGCGAAGTCTGCTGGAAGAGGGGGGCGACTCGGCCCCTGCCATAGAAGAGCTTCTTCGGGCGCCACAGCTCAGTGAGATATTAGTAATGGGGGCGATTTTGATTCGGGAACATCCCCGGCTTACTCCAGCTCAAAAAGCAGTGGGGATGGATACGCTCCTGCGAGTCGCAGAAGAGATAGAAGCAAACATACAGCCAGCCCTTCTGCTGTGGGAGGCTACGCTTTTTCTGCGGGCTCAGTGGGCAAGGCCGAGCTTTCTTTGGGAATGGCTCCTTGTCTGAGAAGCTTGCGAAGCTTTCTGCGTTTCCACCTTAGCCACAAAACGCCCCAGATAGCTTCTTGAATGACCTGCCGGCTCATTTTAGAGCGCCCTGCTACTCTTTCTACAAAAATGATAGGAACCTCTACCAGGCGAGCCCCTGCCAGGTAGGCTTTGTATTTCATCTCTATCTGAAACGCATAGCCGCGAAACTTGACTGGAGCAGCAGAAAGAATCTGTTCTAAAATCCAGCGCCGGTATCCTACGAACCCTGCGGTGGGGTCTTTGACGGGCATGCCAGTAACTAAGCGCACATACCAGCTTGCTCCATAGCTGAGAAGGATGCGGCTCAGCGGCCAATTGACGACATTAATCCCGCGCACATAGCGTGAGCCGATAGCTACATCTGCTTCGGCAAGCGCCTGAGCCAGCTGAGGAAGGTAGGTAGGCGGATGACTGAAATCAGCGTCCATTTCATAGATGTATTGAGCGGAGGTGTGCCGCAGCACCCACCAGAAGCCTGCTTCGTAAGCGCGTCCAAGCCCTTCTTTTTTCGGACGGCGAAGGAGAGCTAAGGAAAAATCTGGGTGTTTGCCCTTGTAGGTCTCTACGATGTTAGCAGTGCCATCGGGGGAATTATCATCTACTACCAGCACGCCGAGGCGGAGAGGAAGCTCCCGCAGAGCTTCCAGCATGCCCTGGATATTGTCTGCTTCGTTGTAAGTGGGGAGAACCACCCAGTGATCAGGCTGCATGGGCGGGATTGAGAGCGATGATATGGTCGCAGTAAGCTTGAGCCTCGGGGCGATGCGCTACCACGATAACTATGGCATCAGAAGCAAGCAGACGCAAACGCCGATAAATAAGCGCCTCTGTGGAAGGGTCTATGTGAGCGGTCGGCTCGTCTAATATCCATACAGCAGGCTTTCGCAGAGCAGCCCGCCAGAGAGCAATCAGCTGCCTTTCCCCCGCAGAAAACGAACTTCCACCCATACTGATAGATTGCTCTAAGTCCCATCCCTCTACATATTCCAGAAAGCCCAGCCTACGAGCTGCCTCCCAGATTTCTGCGTCCGAGAAGTCTTCATACAAAGTGAGGTTTTCCCGAAGGGTTCCTTCAAATAAGACTGGTTCTTGAGGAATGTAGGCTATCAGTTCGCGCAGGCGCTGCTTATCCCAGCGAGAGAGGGGAAGGTTCCCCAATCGGATTTCTCCCTTTTGGGGTGCGTAGTAGCCTAAAAGGAGGTAGAAAAGCGTACTTTTCCCCGTGCCTGTGGGGGCAGTAATTCCATACACAGCGCCGGGAGCGAAGTGTAGCGTAAGGTCTCTGAGGACATAGCGCTCTTCTGTATAGCCGAAACTTATTCTTTCTATAGAGAGTGTGTAGGGCGGGGGAGAAGGGGGCACCTCTCCGGTAGATTTTTCCTCTCCATGCTGGTCTAAAAGGCGAAATATCCGCTCTGCGCTGACAAGCCCCATTTGAAGGCTATTCACTTGGTCGGCAATGATGCGAAAAGGGCGGAAGAAAAGCTGCTGGTAGAGAGAAAAAGCTACGAGCGCCCCCACAGTCGCTTCTCCCTCGTGAATCAGGTAAGCTCCATATAAAAGTACCCCAGTTAGGCCAATGAGGGTAACCGTTTCCATCGTAGGGAAAAACCATGCGAAATATCCTACGACGCGGCGATAACTCAGATAGTAGAGATGATTGAGGCGAGTGAAGCGGCTCCAAAGCGCAGGCTCTGCCCCTACACTTTCTGTAAGTTCTCGGCTTTGAAAAAACTCCTGCAGGTAGCCATTCATGCGGGCGATGTAGAGCCGTACCCGCGCAAAGCTCTCCCGAATCTTCCGAGAAAAATACCGTGAGGTCCATAGCCCCAGCGGCATGACTATGAGCGTGGCAAGCGTCAGCCTTACATTCATGAAAAACATCAGCCCTATCAAAAAAAACAGCTGAAGAAGCTCTCCCGCAATAACAAGGAAGGTTTCTGAAAGGGTGCTCTGCAGGGTTTGAGTATCGGTAAGGGTTCGGGTATAGAGAATGCCCGTAGGGTATTTTTCCAAGGTAGGGATAGAAAGACGCAGAACTTTAGAGAAAAGCTCTTTACGAAGCTGGCGGGCGATGCTCCAAGCTAAGCGCTGGGTGAATACTGTTTGTCCCCGCTGAAAAGCGCTGTGTAAGAAAGTAATGCCTATTAGAGCGACTCCCCACCACAGGAGAGCTTTCGCATCTCCCTCTTGGAGAGGATGGTCTATTACATAGCGGTACAAGTAGGGGCGCAGGGGCTGGAATAAAGAAGTGATTGTTACTAAAAGGAGAGCTGTCCAAAAAACAGCTCCTTGCCTGAGAAGAATTTGCGCCAGTCTGAGGAAGACAGCGGTCGGTTTCACGCAGGGATAGCCAGGCCCTCGTAAAGGAGGGAAACTTTCTGCTGAATATAGCGAATGAAGGGCTGAACCGAGAGCGGAGCCCCAGTAGCTCTTTCGCAGAGTTCTTGCATGCGATAGCGGGCCCCATGCTGGTGGATGTGCTCACGCATCCACTTGAGGGGGAGAGTGCCATCTCCTTCGGCGAGCCGCTCCTGCCAATCAGGATAAGAATGAGTAAGCGCCTCCGCTAACTGCGCTGCCAAAAAGCTCCCCAGTGAATACGTCGGAAAATACCCAAAGCTCCCCATAGACCAGTGAATGTCCTGTAGCACTCCTTGAGCGTCGGTAGGGACAGTGAGCCCGAGATATTCGGCTATTTTTTCATTCCAGAGGGCAGGTAGCTCTCGGACGGAAATATCGCCGTTGATGAGAGCTCGCTCCAGCTCAAAACGCAAAAGAATATGCAAATGGTAGCTTACCTCATCTGACTGAATGCGGATAAGGTGAGGATGGATGTGATTCACCCGTCGCGCCAAAGTCAAAGGCGAATAATCACTCAGCCAATCAAGCTCATAGTCAGGCAATACTTTTTCGTACAGATAGGTCCAGAAAGGAAGGGAAGCACCTATGTGATTTTCCCAGAAGCGGGACTGAGATTCATGGACGCTGAGATAGGCAGCTTTTGTGCGGGGCCATCCCTGAGGTTCCCTTGGAAGTCCTTGTTCATATAGGGCATGTCCTGTTTCGTGTAGTGCAGATAGAAGCCCCATCGTTAGGTCATCTTCGTAGATGCGGGTGGTGATGCGTACATCATCTGGACTGATCCCCGTGCAGAAAGGATGTTCTGACTCATCTATGCGCCCTCGGGAGAGGTCGTATCCCAGCTGGGATACTACTCGGCGAATAAGCTCTTTCTGCTGAGAAGCAGGCATACGAAGAGGAGGCCCTGCCAAACCCAATAGATTTGCCTCGCGGCAAAGGCGGATTGTTTCTACAAGGAAAGGGCGCAGCTCTGAGAAGAGTGCTTCTACCTGTTGGGGCGTGACGCTGCGTTCATACAGGCTAAGTAGGGCCTCATACGGCTCGGTTTGGTAGCCTATCGCCTGGGCTTTTTCTTGAGAGAGCTGGACGAGCTTCTCCAAATGAGGGCGAAACAGTTCAAAGTCGGACTGGGCACGGGCTTGAGCCCAGGCTTGCTGGGCTATGCTGGCTGCCTCTGAGAACTGGCGTACTAAGTCTGTGGGCAGTTTCTCTGCTATTTCGGCTTCCTCCAGCATGAGCCGAACTTCTGCTCGGGTCTCTTCATCTATGTCTGGCGAGGCTTCTATTTCCCGCAGGAGGGGCAGAATAGTGTCTTTGACACGCTGATGAAAGAAAGAGGTGAGTAGGCCGGTGAGAGCAGCCCGACTGTAAATTCCGTGAGGTGGCATGCAGACTTCTTGGTCCCAATTCAGAAGTTCTATTGCACTCATTAAAAGAGCCTGCGTACGAAGCTCCGCATCCAACTTGGCTTTGGAGTTCATACTGCAAAGGTAACCTAAAAACTACCGAGTTTCCCCCCACATCACATGGACTTCAAAAAGAAAGCGACGCAGTTTTGATCCTTCATAAGAGCCAGTAGAGCGGGGAGGTCGGCGCAGGATGTTGGAAAGTCCTATTTCGTAGTACCCGCTTATGCCCGTGGTTCCGAACTGGACAGGCAGCTCTATCGTAAGTCCGAAAGGCAAGAAAGCATACCAGCGATTAGGAGGGCGGGTGGGCTCTCGGCTAAGGCCTTGCATCTGATAACGGTAGCCTGCTACAATCCCTGTTTTAGGGTAAAACACTTGCCATCGGGGGCCGAAGCGAAAAGCACTTTCTACAGCTTTGTAGGCAGTAATCTGACCGGGGTGGAAGTCTTGATTGACTAGGGGGAGGCGCAGCTCGCCTGGCGCCCCTTTATAAACCCACAGGAGGGAAGCCTCCCAACCTGCCCCCCACCAGTAGCTTTTACCATGAATGCCCACAGCAGCATCCGAAAACCATCCTACTGGGACAGGCTCTGCTTTATCAGTGGCGTAGTTGAAGCGTCCTTGAAAAAGAAGTCCTATGCCCCTCTGTGCCCAAAGGATACTACACAGGCACATCCATTTTCCGAAGGAGGGCATTGAGAGCAAGTTTTTCATCATGTTCTGGGCGGCGCCAGCCAATAATGAGAGCGCAAGGTACTCCAAATCGCCCTGCCGGGAATACCTTTTCACGCATTCCGCTAATCACTACTGCACGGGGGGGCACCTCTCCCCGATACTCTTTGGGCTCTGTGCCAGTTACATCTATGATCGGCATACTCGCAGTAAGAATGACTCCCGCTCCGATGACGGCTTTTTCTCCGACTCGTACGCCTTCTACGATGATAGAGCGGCTTCCTATGAATGCGCCATCTTCAATAATCACTGGACGAGCTTGAGGCGGCTCCAGCACGCCCCCGATTCCTACACCTCCACTGATATGCACCCCTCTGCCAACCTGAGCACAGGAGCCTACAGTAGCCCAAGTGTCTATCATCGTGCCTTCTCCCACATAGGCGCCAATATTCACATACCCTGGCATGAGCACAACGCCCGGGGCTAAGTAACTCCCATACCGAGCGATGCCCGGCGGCACCACCCGTACTTCTGGGGGATATTGCTGCTTGGGAGGTACCTTATCCCTAAAATGCAAATCGCCTGCGGTCAGGGATTCTACCCGCTGCAAGCGAAAAAAGAGGAGAATGGCTTTTTTGACCCATTCATGCACTATCCACTCTCCCGTAGGCTGGGGAGAAGCACAGCGCAACTTTCCCTCGTCCAGCTTTTGGATGACCTCTTCTACTGCCTCTTTGTAGAGGGGCTGAGATAAAAGAGTGGGCTCTTTCCAGGCAGCCTCTATGAGAGAGGAGAGCTCTTCCATCTAAGTGAGTTTGAGAGTAGAGGCTTGGGCAGGGTCTAACTTTCCTGCCATGATGAGGCGCATTTCCCGACGCCGTAGAGCTCCTTCGTATTGGAGCTTTTCTTCCTCCGTCTGAGGAAGTACAGGCGGGACGGGAATAGGACAGCCGCTCTGGTCAATAGCAACGAAGGTGTAGTAGGCTTCATTAGAGAGACGCTTTTCATTACTGGGTAGGCTCTGGGCATACACCCGTAGATACACTTCCATGGAGGTATTGAAGGCTCGCGTTACGTAGGCTTCTATTGTAAGCAGCTCTCCCACTTTGATGGCCGAACGAAAGCTTACATAATCCACCGCTGCGGTTACGCACACGCGCTGGGAGTGCCTATAAGCTGCGATTGCTGCCGCTACATCCATCCAGTACAAAAGCTGCCCACCCATAAGGTTGCCTAAAGCGTTTGCATGGTTGGGGAAAACCATCTCGGTCAAAACAGTGAAGGATGCAGAAGGCGGCTTGGGCTCCATCGCTTCAAAAGTACGAGGATTGTAATCTTTGAGCATGGAGGCTCTCATTGCAGGGGTGGATGAGGTCGGACGGGGATGCCTGGCAGGGCCGGTCGTGGCCGCTGCGGTGATTTTGCCGAAAGGATTTAGCCACCCTTTTTTGAGAGATAGCAAGCAGCTGACCCCCGCTCAACGAAAGGTCGTTTTTGAAGCCCTTGTGCAAGCAGGGGCTCTCATAGGAATAGGAATGCAAGGTCCTGAGGCTATAGACCGCTACAATATCCTTCGGGCAACCCTTTTGGCGATGGAGGAGGCGGTAGAAATGCTTCCGCTGCGTCCTAAGCGCATTCTAATAGATGGGGTGTATGCGCTGCAGAGCATACCCGAGGCAGAAGCCTACGCCCGAGGAGATACTCTTTTCCCAGAGATAGCAGCGGCCTCTATCATAGCTAAGGTCATCCGCGACAAGCTAATGGAACGGCTGCATCAAGAACATCCTCAGTACGGCTGGGCAAAAAACAAAGGATATCCCACGCCAGCTCATCGTCAAGCCATAAAAACCTACGGACCCTCCCCATTTCACAGACGGAGTTTTCTCAGAGGGCTTCTTGAAGAGAGACTTTAAGGAGCGAGATATTCACCTCTCACGGGAGGTATGCCCTCAAGAAACTTGAAGGCCGATGATGAGTATATCATCCACCTGAGGGTAGAAGCCGCGCCAGTTTTCCAGCGTTTCTTCTAATACTTTTTTCTGCTGAAGGGGGGGCAGTTGGCTTATGCGTAGAAGAAGCTCCTTGAAGGCTTTATAACCATACTTTCGCCCTTTTTCTCCTCCCAACTGGTCAGGGAAGCCATCGCTTGCGAAGTACAGCCAATCGCCTGACTGGAGAAGGAGACTTCTAGTGGTGAAATGAAGCTCGCTCTGACGCGCTATTTCAGGCGGACCTACGGGAATAGGATCTGCTGCCTGTTCAAAAATTTCTCCATTGCGGATTAGCCAGAAGGGGGTGCGGGCAGCTGCGTATTCCAACCTTTCCAGCCGCCCTTTCACCCATCGGAATCGTCCTAATACACCTTCAAAGCCATCCTTCACATGTTCTGAGCTATCAGGCTGAAGGAGACTCGTCAGCTGAAGGGACACCGCCGACAAAATCTCCGAAGGGTCGCTAAGGCGATATTCTGATATAGTTCGGTTCAGCAGGGTAAGGGAAAGAAGGCTTACAAAGGCGCCAGGCACCCCATGCCCTGTACAATCCGCAACTAATAGATACAATGCCTCGCTGTCAGTGGGGTCTATGTAGAGGCTGTAAATGTCGCCGCTTACTATATCGCGAGGACGCCAGAAAATAAAACCTTGGGGAAAATGCCGGGTGAAAACCTCCTCAGGGGGGATGAGGGCGATTTGGATACGGCGGGCATAAGTGATGCTTTCTAAAAGGGAGCGGTTTTTATTCTCTATTTCGTCTTTTTGGCGGGAAATGAGAAGGGTCTGTTCGGTGAGCTGCTGATTTTGCTGCTGGAGAAGGAGATTTTGCTCACGGATAGTGGCGGTGGCTTGGGCTACCTTTTGAGCGAGGCGGCGCGCCTGCTCCCTCAAAATAGCGGTTCGCCAGCGTACAATGCCCCATATCACGAGCCCCAGCACCCCCCCATACAGTATAAAAGCCCACCACTGAAGCCACCACGGCCTGAGGATAGTAAAAGAATATCGTATAGGCTGACTCCAGTTGCTATCTCCGTAGCGAGCCACCACATGTAGGGTGTAGTGTCCCGGGGGAAGGTGGCGGTATTCCACCCGGGAACCGCTGGTGGGGCTTGTCCAGCTTTCATCCAGCCCTTCCAAAAATACCCGATACTCAACTCCTGCTTCTCCTGTAAAGCTCCCGCCATGAGCCAGTGTGAAACTGAGATTATTTCGCTGGTAAGGAAGTTCTAAGCCCTCTGGCAGAACGTAAGGCACCTCTTGCAGTCGCTCCCAGAATTGAGCTGAGTCGCGCGTAGTCAAAGGGCTTCCTCCTATCTCAATAGAAGCGATGTACGGCTGAGGGGGGGGCTGAGGAGTATGACTCCCAGGGGGAAGGCAAAGGATATTTCCTCCTGAGCCGGAAAGCCAGCTTTTGACAGGAAGGAGCCCCTCCAGAAGCGGCGTCTCTGTCAGCGTGTGAGCAAACCGAAGGATGCCTCCATTTGCTCCTGCTACACTACCTAAGCCTATTCCGCCTTTCAGAGTAAGTAGATGCTGCTGCTCTGGGGTGAGAAACGCTATGCTTTCACTTGTGCCTATCCAGATGCCTGAGTCGGTCGGAGCAAGCTGGACGATAAGATTATCTATGAGCCCTTGGCGGCGGGTCCAGCGCCGCCACGTCCCTTTCTCATAGCAGTACAAGCCTGTACTCTGAGTCCCAACCCAGACTCGCCCTTTATTATCTAAAGCCACAGCTAAGATAAATCCGCTTTGTTTAGGCAGTTGCCATCGGAGAAGATGACGCCCCGTCCAGCAGAAAAGCCCCTCCTGAGCCCCGAACCATATCCGTCCTAACGAGTCCTGATGAAAAGGAGTAGTAGGATGAAGATTGAGCCGATACCGTGGCTTTTTGTCTGAAAGGGTAGAAATCCCGATGCCTTCAGGGTGAGACTGCCATATCCACCCTTGGGGAGTGGGCAAGATATCCAGCCAGCCTTCCTGAAAAGGAGGGGATGCTGTAACTTCTGGATTTTTTGGATGGAGAAAGGTACCTTGTCTCTTTCCAGCAGAGTACCACGCTAACCACACAAGGCCGTTGCGGCGCCGAAGCGACACTACCTCGCCTATCGGTAGATAAGAACCTTCTTCGGGGAGGCGAAATGCTTCCACCCCTTCGGCAGGCGAGAGGCGAAGGAGACCTTGTTCCTCTAACCCTACCCATAAATCGCCTTTTTCATTGGGATAAAGGGCGAAAACCCAATCTTTCCGTCCTGTCAAAAGGGCTATTGGTAGAGTGAAGCCCCGTTTGGGATTCATGACGATGACCCAGCCTTCTCGCCCGAAAAAGAGCCATTCGCCATTCGCCCGCCTGTAAGCATAGTCCAAATCTGGATTAGACAGACCTATTGAGAGGTCCCGAAGGGTGTCATTCCGTGCGTAGCGAAGGTTACCTTCTTGAATACATACAACCGACCCAGCTTCGGCTTCTATGAGGGTAGATATAGAGCCTTCTGCGAGGAGGTTAGCCTTTCCGTCCCGCCAGCGCCAGAGGCCTTGACGACTTGCAATCCAGAGGTTGCCCCCAGCATCCCATAGAAGGTGCTGAATAGAGGCCTTTCCTGTCCAGCCCTCTAATCGCCACAGCGTGTCCCCGCGAATAAGCCCTATGCTAAAGTGATCTTTATCATAGAGGCTGCACCAGAGCCCCGTAGAGTCCGAACGGATCGGATAGATCCCTATAGGTAAGCTGCTCCGCCAGATATAAAGCGTGTCATCTCGCCAGCCGTATAGGGGAGTTTCTGTTAGCGAGGAGCCGCGAGCCCGCAAGTATAGAAACGGTCCCGAGACTACCCCAAATACCTTTTGAACTTCCTTGTTCAAGGGGAGGAGCCAAAAGGTCTTGCCTTTCAGATAAGCCACCCCCTGTGCCCCGCATACCCACAGCCGTCCAGTGGTATCCCATGCCCCTCCAGAAACGCTTTGAGTAGGGAGTCCTTCTTCTACCGTATAGAGCTCTGCATAGGTGCCAGCCCAGCATAAAACTCCGCTATGGGTGAAAATCCATATTCGTCCATAAGAGTCTTCTATGACCTGCTCCACGGGGGCAGTAAGGGGCATACCGCTTTCCGCTCCGTACGAGATGGCAGGAAAAATGGTATTGTCTGCGAAAGAGGGTTTTCTCAAAAAAAGAGGTCGGGGAGAAGTGGGGATAGGCCTTGGAGGAGCAGGGCGAGCCTCCACGTGAAGCTTGCTCACTGGAAGCATATACGCTCTCAGGGCATCAAAAGAAGGTTGGAATGGAGGAGGCGAGGCTTGCTTGAAAAGGCGAATGAATTCTAACAAGGAGCGTAGAGGCGGCGAGAGCGTGGTCCTCTGTAGGCGAAGGTTATAGACAGGGAAAGGGCTTTGATGGGGAACAGAGCTGCGTAGAGCTTCTAAAAGGCTGTCTGGTAGAGGCATAGTATCTAAGTACAAGGTGCCCAGCGTCTCTGCAGGGGCGTAAAATCCAGAGGAAAGAGCAGGAGGGGGCTGATGATGACACGCAGCTATGTAAAGGCTTAGCCATAGGAGCGTCAGGCTTTTTTTAGAGAAGGGGGCGCTTGTGCTGGGCCTTTGAGATATACGAAAGGACATCTATGGTGCGAAGATAAGCTTTGGAGGGCAGAGAGGCTGGAGGGAGGCGAAGGGAGTGGATTTGCTGGAAGGGGAAGTATGGGTTTTTGGCGGCG
>JANXDD010000065.1 GCA_025059915.1 Bacteroidia bacterium
ATTCTATTTCCCCTGCAAATACTGAGCCCTTAATATCCTCCGCATCACCTTATTAGAAGCAGTACGCGGCAGCTCATCTACCAGCACTACATCATGGAGATGAAATAAGGGGCTGAGCTTCTCCCGAATCGTCTGAGCTGCAAGTCCTTTCAGCTCTTGAACCGAAACCTCCGAGCCTGCCTTTAGAACGACGTACAAAACTAATCTATCAGGGCCCCCTTCTGGAGGAGGCACGGCTATGGCAGCTACCTCGCCAACTGAAGGCAGGCTACTCACTGCCCGCTCAATCTCTGCAGCAGAAACTTTGATTCCCCCCAGATTCATTGCATCATCTGCCCGTCCTCCAGAGACCCAGTAACCTGTACTAAGTCGTCTCATATAATCCCCATGTCGGCGCAAGCGCACGGGCACCCCTGCATACGCGATAGGAATCTCCGCCCCCGAAGCCCCTATCCATCCCTTCTCCACCGAAGGGGTCTGGCTATAATACACCTTCTCATGATCTGCATTGAGGAGCATCTGAGAAAGCCCGATAGAAGGAGGCACTAAGAAGAGTTCTCCCTCTTCTGACGGCTTACCATCCTCCCCAAGCAGCACAAAATCTAACCCTAATGCTGGCGCGCTGAATTGACTCGGGGCATTAGGATGGAGTAAAGTACTCGTGATATATCCTCCTCCGATTTCTGTCCCGCCGCAGTATTCTATGATGGGTTTGTACCCAGCTTTTATCATGAGCTGCCACATGTGCCAAGGGTTAGAGGCTTCTCCCGTGGAGCTAAAAAGGCGAATCCCCGACCAATCCGCTCCCTCCCAAGCCTGAGATTCTATCCACCGCCGAACGAGAGAAGGCACCACCCCCAACATACTGACTTTCTGTTTTTCCACAAACTTGCAGTATCCTGCAGTGGTAGGAGCGCCTTCATACATAGCCACCGCCGCCCCGTGAGACAGCCCTGCAAAAAGCAGCCAAGGCCCCATCATCCAGCCAAGATTCGTAGGCCAAGCCAGCACATCCCCCACTTGAACATCATGATAAAGGTGAGCGTCAGCAATAGCTTTGAGAGCGGTAAGCTGCGTCCAAGGAATGGCCTTGGGCTCTGCCGTCGTTCCTGAGGAAAAAAGCACCCCGATCTCCCTATCCGAGCCGCCATAGGAGGGTGAAATCAGCGGAGAGCCCTCTGAGAGGAAGTTTTCCCATGTAGAGGCGTTATTGCGGAGGCGCACTTGCACACGGTCCCCCCCTGCAACCACGAAAGTCTTTGGTAAAGCAAATTGCCGAAGTCTTTCATAAAGGGGAATAAACTTGCCCTCCCGTAGAAGCCCATCTTGGATGAAAAGCAACTGAGGATTGGCAATGCGTAGGCGCGTAGCTATCTCTTCTCCAGAAAGGCTGTCAGGGATCGTAACTGCACTAAGGCCAGCATACAAAGCAGCCAAGTATAAGATTACCGCTTCTGGTCTGAGTGGCATGCATATGGCGATACGCTCGCCTACTTGAAGCCCTTGAGCCCGCAGAGCACCTGCTACTTGCCTAATAGCTTCAAAAAGCTGAGCATAAGTCCAGTGCTGCACCGCCCCCTTCTCTTGCTCGTATATTAGAGCAGTCTTTTCGGGCAACTGACGAAAAATCATATCTGTTACATTCCATATGGCTCCACCAAGCCATAGGGGCTGAGCAATGTCTCCCTTCGGAAAAGCCAATATGGTATCAGGCTGCCGCTGAAAAGGCACCCTAAGCCTCTCTATAATCATGTATTTCCAGAACTCTGACCGCTTCATCACGCTCCAGCGGTGTAAGGCAGCATATGCCTCCGAAAGCTTTTCGTATGACAAATCAGAAGGGTGAAGATTTAGGTCAGAAAGGATGGCAAACAGGTTTGTCTGACGGATGTCCTCCATAAAGTCGGGATACCACAGAGGGTAAAAAGGGGGGGCAGCTTTGATTTGGAAGGTGGCCTCGTACAGCTGAATGTGCTCTTCAAAGGAAAGGTCTGGCTTCTGCAAAGCTCCTGAGAAATAAAGCTCGCGCCACTGCTGCAACTGCTGAGCCGAAGGGTTCATGAAGCAAAAATACTTCGTACCTTTTACCAGTGCTGCCCACCGCTAAAATTATCAATGATCCCATCCACGGCTTCATCCGGATACCAGCTGGGCGGGTTTTAGAGGTACTTAATCACTCTATAGTCCAGAGGTTGCGGCGGCTCTCGCAATTAGGGCTGGCCCAGTTTGTGTATCCAGGCGCGGTCCATACACGATTTGCTCATGCGCTGGGGGTAATGCACCTGGCAGACGAGGCACTGACCTCCCTTCACCGAAAAGGGATAGAAATCCCCCCCTCCACTTGGGAGAGTGTATTGATTGCTGCTTTACTTCATGATGTAGGACATGGACCTTTTTCCCACAGCTTAGAAGGGCAGATTCTTCCACATTCCCATGAAGCTCTGGGAGAGCTCATTTTGAATCAGTTAGAGAAAGAGGTCGGAGATCTCTCTGAGGTGCGTATGCTTTTGAGAGGCAAGCACCCTCTCACATTTCTGTCAGAGCTTCTGGTAGGACAGTTAGATGTGGATAGGCTAGATTACTTAGTGCGAGATAGTTTCTTTACTGGCGTACAGGAGGGGCTGGTGGGGACAGAGCGATTGATTTACACAATGACCTCTGATGGCAGACGGCTTTTTATAGAGGAAAAGGGGTTGACCTCGGTGGAAAAGTTTATAGTTACTCGGCGTTTCATGTACTGGCAAGTTTATTTGCACAAAGGGGTGTTAGGAGCTGAATGGCTGCTGCGCCGCTGGTGGATGGCCTTGCGAGAAGCTAAGGCTCTCCCTTCCCCATTTCACCTCGCCCCTACTCTCCCTCCTGAAGAAGGCATAAAGGCTTTTCTTAGACTGGATGACACTATCGTGTGGAGCTGGATTCATCAGCACTCAGAATCCTCCTTTCCACCTTTGCGCGCTTTGAGCCGAGCCCTCCTTTGGCGCCGATCATACAAAATACACTTTTTGGAGCGAGGAGAAACTGCAGAGGTTCGCCGCCTTCAATGGGAGGAAAGCCTCCCCCCCTCTATAAAGCCCTGGAAAGAATGGTTCTGGATAGAAGGGGAAGCACAAAATCAGGCATACCTCCCTACTCAGGGAGAGGGTATTCAGATTGTCTTCAAAAGCGGCCGAGTAGTGCCCCTTCTTGAAGCAAGCCCATGGCTCCGAGAACTCTCAGAGCCTATGAAGAAGTCCTTTGTTGGTGCAATTCCCGCAGCTTGGCTCGAATCGCTTCTGCAGTAGCCTGAAACTCCTCTGGCGTAAGCTCCACGCGGGGATTCTGAAAGTTCAAGTCCGTTATAGAGCGTATCGGCACCAGATGAATATGGGCATGAGGAACCTCTAACCCCACTACAGCAAAAGCCACTCTCTCGCAGGGGATAGCTGCTTGTATCGCTCGCGCCACCTCTTTAGCAAATAGCCAAAGACCCACATAGAGAGGCTCGTCCAAGTCCAAAATGTAATCCACCTCTTTCTTTGGTATGGCGAGCGTATGCCCCCGCGTGAGAGGTCGGATATCCAAAAAGGCTAAATAATCCTCTGTCTCTGCAACCTTGTAAGCTGGAATCCGCCCCTCAACAATCTGAGAGAATACGCTGGGCATTACTCGTAGCGAATTTCCAATATCTTGAGACGCATTTTCCCCGCAGGAACTTGAACCTCTACTTCTTCTCCTAAGCTGCGCCCAAGGAGAGCTTTGCCGATAGGGGACTCGACAGATATTTTACCAGCCCGAACATCTGCATCCACAGCTGGCACGAGGGTGAAAACCTGCTCTTGGGAGGTAGAAAGGTTTCGGACGCGAACGGTAGCCAGTAAGCTGACCTTAGAAGTATCTATTTGAGATAAATCAACTATTTGGCTTTGGGCTAGCATAGCCTCTAACTCCGCGATACGCGCTTCTAAGAGACGCTGCTCCTCGCGTGCAGCCGCATATTCAGCATTCTCACTCAAATCACCCTTTTCTCGGGCTTCGGCGATGGCAGCGGCTACCTTCGCGCGCCGCACCGTCTTCAGCTCGTGTAATTCCTCCCGCAACCGGTCAAAAGCTTCCTTCGTAAGTATCCTGCTCATATATAGAGACGCGCTCCGATGCTGTGAGTTCCATTGAAGAAATAGGTAGGACGATAGCTGTAGTCTATCCCAAAGGAAGAATAGCGATTTTCACCAGTGCGGAAAGGCAGCTCTACGGTCGCTCCTACGCTGATGCCGGTGAATGCATTTTGAGTAGTTGATTTGCTCGTAACGCCCGGCTCCCAGAGGTAGGCTCCTCTTAGCATAACATAGTTTTTGTATCGCAGCTCCAGACCGCCTCCCAGCTGGTTATTCTGGAAGGAGTGTGCGTAAAAACCAATCATAGGAACTATGGAGAAAAGGTAATCCACCTCTCCTCCGGTTCCCCCTGCACTGGCTTCTCGGGAGCGAATCTCCGTTTCCCCTCCCAAACCTATGCGATATGCCGCTCCAATTAGGAGAACCGAAGGAATCTCAAATGCAGCTACGGGAGTATGCACAAGATTAGTGAAAGTCCCAGAAGCTCCTCCAAGATTTGTACGAGCTGCCAGGCCCTCCCCCCGATATTTCATTTGAGGGCCGATGTTTCGCAGGGCTACACCGAGTTTTAGATTACCTTTTTTGTCCCTATACTGCACTCCTGCATCTAATGCAACCCCATTCGCTGCCGCATCAGGGATAGACTCGTGAATCAGCTTAGCCGTAGCTCCTACAAATATTCGCTCATCTGCAAAAACTTTGGCATAGGAAAGTGAAATGTTGAGGAAGGTTGGGGAGAAATAGCCAATCCCCCCGTCGGGATTGTCAATGGTGGTTCGCTCAAATTGCCCCAAATCAAAAGCCATTACGGCTATTCCAAGAGTCCCTCCGTTTTTGAAGCCCTGGGCAAAGCCGAAGGCATTGATGCTAATATCACTCCCGACCAACCAGCGCGTGTGGCTAAATAGAAACTCGGTTCGGCGAGTAAGCGCAATGCCAGCTGGATTGATAATCACGCTCTCTATGCCGTAAGTATTAGCAATGTTGAGCCCGCCCATGCCAGAACTACGAGCATAGGGGTTGATGAGGAGCTGGGTGGCACCAGCGGACCCCGCACGCTCAGGATTTCCCGCCAGTGCCACTCCGAAAGCGATAACTACGAGAAGGGTCTGACGCATATCAGTAAGCATTGAGGTCCACTTGTGGCATGATGGCGAAGAACTTGATGACTTTTTGTCCCACCCCCGGTACATCTATATGGATAATATAGACCCCACTGGCGATGGGAACGCCATACTCATTTTTGAGGTCCCAATCAAGGAAGGGCTCCTCAGAATCTTTACGGAAAGTACGCACAAGCACTCCATTGAGGGTAAAGATTCGGATGGTGCAACGGGCAGGAAGGTTAGTGATTTTCGCCCGAGTATCTATCTGGCTGGTCTCAAAGCGCCCACGACCAACTCCTGATTTCCCATAGAAAGGATTGGGCACGATACGAATCTGGTCTAGAGCACTTTTAGCGGCTGCTGCATCCCCGATACGAGCTGCTAAGTCCGCCGTGGAGAATTTGAAAGTCGGCATTTCTCCATCTGAGCCAGCACGGAATGATTTATTCACCGCCAGAGTAATGCGTACCTCTGTAGGAATGTCTTTGTATTGCTTGAACTCATACTGACGACCTGCCACCCGAGGAAGGCTTACCCATGCCACGTACTTGTAGAAGGAATCTATTCGCACACTATCACCCGGAGCCCCTACCTTGCCAAAAGTGATAGAGTGAACCCCACTTCCTGCTGTTCTGCGGGGCAGAGAGTCTCCCACACACAACCACTCTGCAAACTTGCGACATTCATCATAAGGATAGGTAGTTACCAGGATCCAGTGTCGCCCTCCCAAAGCATCTCCCCCACTCCCAGCTGAAGAAGTAGGGTTGAAAAGCATGTCATCGCCATTTTCCCCGCGGAACCAAGAGGCCTCTGCGAAAAGTATATTGACCCGTTCGCCTGTTTCCAGATTTACAGCATAGCCGGGGAACCAGCTGTAGCCTTGCGAGCTAATGCTAAGGGGTTCGTTTCTATAAGCGAGAGTATCGTTACGAAGTATGTCTCGGCTTACTCTCCACTTTGCTACCCGCGGCGTGCCGCCACCGACTAGCTGACTCAAGCCTGGCGTAGGCGAGGCCTCTAAAACAAGGCACTTGGACCATTTACGCGGATCCGGCGTAATCACTACTTGCATGCTCGGAAGCCTATCCAGCGTAACAGCTTCCTGAGGATCTGCTAAGTAGGACAAAACCGCCGGCGAGCGCGTTATGAAGTAGCTCAATCCGAAGCCCACTTGCGCAGGGTTGACATTTGTATATGGTGTTACAAGTCCGAAAGGCGCCCACCCCTGACTTGCGCTATCCCGATAGAAAATCTGATAAGTACCATCGTAAAAGTGTAGCCAAACTTGATTGCTCGGGGGAGGAGGATAAGGAGAATTTCCTGTTCCTGAGAAGGTACGCTGACAACCAGCTGCATAGTACTGCACCCCACCCGTACCTCCTAAGGCCGGAACGGCAGCCACAGTACCTGTATTAGGCCCCTTTGCCCAACCATATCTTTCTTTGGGGAAGAAGGAAAGCCATGGCTTAGTAGGATCTGCGTATTCTGTCTGGACAGCAATTAAACCATTTTTCGGATCCATGTCAAAGTAATACACATCGGGATCGTTAGTATTACAGAGCCACGGCGCCGTGGATGCCCGATATATTCGCCCTTTGACCCCTGGATCTAATACTTGACGAACCTTTATACTGATGCCATGGCCAGGGATGACCCGCTCAGTACCACTTAGATATTGATTTCGGATGAAATTCCAGGTATTATAGGCATTATCCCACAATCGCTGCGATATAGCCGCCCAAGAAGTATAGATTAGCTGTTCAGGAGCATTGGTGCCACTGGGGCGGCCGTAGAGTTCCCACTCTTTGAGGAGGATAGTAGGTTCGCCAGTGGTATTTACCACCGTTCGGACGGATGTATCAGTATTGATGACTAAACGGTAGTCGTAAGCCTTAACTTGCCGGGGGTCAATTACTCGGATTTCTACGGGCCCTGCTCCGGGAAGGTATTTTACCTCCGAAGGACGGTATGGAGCAGTGAAGAGCTGCTGTTCCGTCTCTGGCGAGAGTCTTAGAATATTCCCTCCATTTCCTTGACCAGAGACTCGAGAGATTGCCACACCATCTCCATACGAACTTCCCAGAACTAGCCCAGCAGCTCCACCAGCGATAGGTTTGTGAGGTATCGCCTCATAGCGACGAACATTATTCCGCCCCATGAGGAACTTGCGACCATTTGTAGGCTCGCCATTGTAAGCATAGGCTACAATCATAAAGTAATACCTACGATAATTCACAAGCCTCGACTCCCCGCCCTCCGCAAACTTATCCTCGGTTACCCTAAGGGTATAGAACAGGCCGTTATCCTTGCCGTTTACCATGACCTTATCTACAACCAAAGGAGTAGATTGCCCTGGGAGTAAAGTCTGCTCTCTATTGATGATAGTAGTGACGCCATTCTTAATATCGCACTGGGCGATTAGAGCTGCCCGAGTCGGATCTCCTAAATCCGCAACAGAAACGCGCTCATCCCGAAGCTGATAGATAAGATAACCTTCAAATCTATAAGTAGAGTCCGCAGCCCCGCGAGCCTTCAGAACAGGATCTACCTGCCGATAGTTTTCATAGTAGTTATTCGAGAGGGGATTTTTGTATCGCCAGCTCAGTATGAGCTCTTGGTCTAACTCCACTATTTCTAAATCCGGAGCATCTGGACCATCTACCAGACGGAAATTGTTATCAAAGAGCGCCTGGGCAATATCATCCGCCTGCAATAGGAGACACACCGAACCGATTCGCCCATCTCCCCCAGGACCATAAATCCCATTGATATCTCGGGCCCAAGGCACGCCGACGATGATATCGTTGACAGCTCCAGGTAAGAGCTTGAAGGGTCCAGCAGATTGAAGATAACGGCGGTCAAAAGGTGAGTTACCAACAGAAGCTTCATCCCATCCCGGCGCAGGTGGAGAATATGGACAGAGAGCCCGCGCAGCTGTACCACCAGGATAGCCTGTATAAATGTAGTTTGTAGGAGCCCCACTGCCGCCGTATCCGTTGCCGTTATTAGCTATGAGAGGAGAGCCATCCTTCCAAATAGACCGCATGTAGTTGTAGAAGTGTATAGCATTTTCGGGATTCCCCCGAACGCTGAAATCATTTTCGTAATACATGAAGTTAGTCATCTTCAGACGATTACCATTCTCATCTCGCGGCCCTTGGAAAAAGTCTGTACCAATGGCTGGAGGATTAGCACCATAGCCAGGACCTGATGGATTATCATTCGGATCGCCATTGTAGCAATAACCTAAACCGCGAGAAGTATCACAACCTACATAGTCATCCGCATAAAAGCCTAAATCCGCATCCACCCACACAGCCATGTAGGTCTGTTCAAGAGCAAGAGTTCCTCTATTGATGATTCGGTATTTGTAAAAGGTCATGTCGTTAATTTGATCCGTCGTAGCAAATGCGAAAGCCATAGCTTGCACTTCTAAGCCGATGGCTGGGGCCCCTGTTTCTGTATGTACATTACCGCGATCGTTATAGACCCACCAGATAGCCATGTCGCCGAGAATATCTGGATAATCTCCCGCTGATGGCGTATAGTCACCATCACCATTTACATCTACGAAAGGAGCCAGCGTACGCTCAAAGCCGGGGGTTGGATTGATAGCAGGCCAATTGACTACATTTGGATAGTTACCTAAATTGATGTTATTAGGGTCTGCCTGATATGCAGCGCGAAAATTATCTATCTCTTCTCGGGTGATTACAAAATGTTTGTCCCATTGCTGACATGTATTAGCATCTGTTGTACCTTGCAATGAGAGCGGTCCGGCGAAGAAATCCACGCCGCTCTGACGGTAAGTTTGAGCGGCTAAACGGAGACGCCCTGCAGCATCAATCCCTCCTACCCACACCGCACTGGCAAACATAGAGTGCACAGCAGGCGTACCTGGCGGGACTTTGGGTATCTCATAACGAGGGTTTCCGACGAGATCCCACCACATGTCCCCACCATTGTGAATCAAGCAGCGTACGTTATTTAGATCTAACTGTACACTGGAAGTAGGAGCTGTACAGGAGCTTGCCGTACGAGGAGCTGTACGACGCTGCACAGGCCCCATTATCTCGCGTGCGCTAAGCACGCCCACACTAAGGAGTAGTAGCCCCAGCCTTGCCCCTATGCTAAGCATACGCATGTGTGTTACAAATATAAGGATTTTTCAGAATGTAAAGAGGATTCCAAGCCTAATCCGAAGCGGCAGCCCCAGAAGCGCAGGATTGCGCTCCTTTAGCCGATAGAGAAACTCAAAGGTTTCCCTAGAATACTGGCTTGCTGCCAACTGCTGCCCTACTGCAGACTGAATATACCCGCTATCATCCGGCAACCCTGTGTAAGAATATACCCCTATTACATTCCGCTGATTGAATGCATTCAGGAAAATGGCATACACATTCAAGATAGATTGCTTATCGTTTCCTCGCTGAATGATGAAGTCCCTATCTACTCGGATATCAAAGCGATTATACCAGGGAAGGTTATTGCTGAGAGGTTGCCCGCTGATGAGATTGACAGGATTTACCCCAAATTGCACATCTGCCGGGTTTGGCAAAAGGTATCGGGTGTAAGGTCGCCCCGACCCTAAGTTGTAGGTGATATTAATCCCCGCTCCCTTGAGAGGGTAGATTACCTTATTGCCCAAAGAGATGGCAGGCCCTTTCACCCCTCGTTCTAAGAACCGTATATCGGCTACGCCTGTGAAAGTATGCCGTTGGTCAAAGCTGAGGGGAAGGAGCGAACGAAAGACATTGAACCCTTCAATGCTGGCAATAATCCCTCGGTTAGAGGTGGGCGAGGAACCAGTTCCCTGAGCATATTGTAAGGTATAGGCAAAGCGCAGCTCTAAAACCCCTATCCGACGAATATCTATATCTACATTGATTCCCTTGACCGTAGCAAAGTCCAGATTCTCAAAAGCCGTATAACTCACTGGATAGGCCCCCAGGAAGAAAAAGCTCTGTACCATATCACGCATCTCACGGTAATAGCCTGAGATGGAGAGCGCTATGTTCTGAGTAAGAAGCTGCTTGAAGCCCACCTCAAAGTCTATCGTTTTTTCAGGACGGAGAGCAGGATTTGCTTGACTCACTGTAGCATTCTGAACGATGAATAACCAGTCTACGAACTGGGCTACTTGACCAGAGCGAGGACGCTGAGTTAGCACATCATAGTGCGCAAAGAAGGTAGCCTCGTCCGAGATAGGGAAGGAAAACGAAATGCGCGGCATGATATTGACCTGCGGACGATAGTCCTCAAACGCTTCATAAGTAAGACTATCCTGCTTGAGGTGAGGGAGAGCTCTACCGCCAGAAGCGCGCGTAATAGCCAGAGCGCTCGTGGGAGCCCCATTCGCATCATACCATGTATTGCGATTTCGGAAGCCGATAATACGAGTAGGGTTAAGGGCATTATCTACATAAGCCACCCAATCTCCCCCCACCCCTTGGGGAAGCCTTACACCCAAAATCCGAGCGGTTTCCTCTGCACGGTAAAATGGACGCACGATATAAGGGTCTTTGAGCACAGGAATGTTTGCATCGTACCTATCCACACGCACGCCGAGGTTGAAAAACATGCGATCAAACTCAAACTTATCCTGTGCATACACGGCTACATAGGTGGGAGCAAAAGAATTTTGAGGACGATTCTCCGTGTCCGTGAAAAACTTTTCTGGAGCTACACGACGCGCCCGCTCTCCCCACGGAGTGTATCCTTGATAGAAAACTACTGGATTCCCCCCTGCAAATAAGTCGTTTATGTCAAACATCCTGATATTGAAGAAGTCAGGGTCCATCGCATCGGGGTCAATGAAATCCAAGCCATCTACTGGCAGTCCCAGCTTTTCACGCATCTTCTTATCAAAGTAGCTCTGCTGACTCGCCTGATAGAGAGGACGATAGCGAATAGTATCCCCAGAAACTATCGGACGAGAACGATCCAGCTCTTGAAGGTGGCGATTAGCATAA
>JANXDD010000066.1 GCA_025059915.1 Bacteroidia bacterium
CCGCCTGCGGCGGCTGCCGCGCCCATGTCCCTTAACCCAAAAACTCCCCATCGCTCCTTGTGCAACCTTCTTGCTCCTCCTTGCGTATAGATAATGTATGAGAAAGATAGCCTTGACCTTAGTACCCCTCTTCGGGGTGGCGCTGGCAAAAGCCGAAATGAAAGTCATCGCAGAAAAAGCTCAGAAGCAAGAATTTTCTCAGGTATTGGTAGGACCTCGTAAAAACTATCGGATGCACATGGCTCGTACCTACTTCGGCAGTGGGGGCAGCAAATGCCGAAACTGGAATCGGTTCTGCGGTCGCTAAGAGGTTTTTTCCTTATAAGGCTCTTTTGAATATGAGCGGCTCCCTTGGGGAGCCGCTTTTATTTAGAGGGGGAGAAGCTGATCGCTTTATGTTACCAGCTGCCGGTGAGCCCAAGGGAGGGGAGAATCGGAAGCTGGTTATATCGTCGGGCAGTGATGCGGTCTATGTAGAAGACATTAGGTCTATTATAGGCGTTGAGGAGGGTGAAGTTTCCTTCTAAGAGAAAAGCGCTGCCGAGGCGCCATCGCCTTTTCAGCAGGAGGTCTAATCGGTGATAAGCGGGGAGGCGAGCAGCATTGTAGTTGGGGCTGAGGAGTATAGCAAGCTGCCCCTGTTGGGTAAGGTAGGGAGACTGCGAGCCTTGAAGTAGAAGGAGCTTTTCAAAGAAGCCAAGTGTCTGAGTGAAAGGCAGCCCCGAGCCGAAGGTCCATCGCAGAGAGAGTTCCCATACACTTTCTCGGCTGCGTGGTACTGTGAGCCAACCGCCCCATCGGTAGCTTGCTAAAAAGTTAGCTGTGTGACGGCGATCCCATAGCGGGAAGTATTCTATCCGAAAATCGCTTCGTCTATTATACTGATAGCTATAAGTGCCATGAACGCTCCAGCGTGGAGTCTGATAACGCAGGGTAAAGTCGCCTCCATAGGCATACCCCACTTCTGTCAAAAAAGGAGGGTCTTCTGGAAAGAGCCTTTCTCTATTCACAATCGTAAGCTGAGAGAACTTTTTGTACCATCCTTCCAAGCTGAGGAGGACGTCAGCTAACTGGTACTCTCCTCCTAAGGTCAGATGATATGCTTCCTGAAGGGGATGAGATAGCTGCCGATTGGCTGGCAGCTCGGGGGCAGTGAGAAACCCCTGAAATAGAATGATGACATCTCTGTCGGAGACTGCTGCTACCCAGTTTTGAACATATCGGCCAGCGGCGGCTTGGAGGCTCCAACGAGTCCCGTTATATTTTGCTCTCAGACGCGGTTCTATGGAGAGGTAGCTGTAAGTATTGTAAAAATGCAAGCGCAAACTGGGCTCTATCACCGCTCGGGTTTGAAAGCGCAGTTCTCCAGATTCATCTACCTTTTCAGTACGGAAAGCCTTTTGATAGCGAAACCAGCCTGCCAACTCCGTATTGCTTTGGCGCTGCTGGGTTATGAAGCCTAAAGCGTTTGTAAATAGAAAATCCGTGGAAAAGCCACGCACATCTACGCTATAAGCAAGTTCATCCGCGCCGAAAAGGTAAGAAAAGGTAAATCCTCCATTGAAACCGCCTATCTCACTATAGCGCGGACGCAGTTCCCGAATATCCTCAAACGTATTTGCAAATCTGGTGTAAGCCAGGTTGCCTGTAATGCGCACTCGGGTGTTGGTAGGAAGATTGGCGAAGTTGAAGCCTAAGCCCCACTGATTCCAGCGGTTCATACCATTTATTCCTAAATCCACCTGATCTGTCTGACGAAAGCCCCAAAGGTTTATTTGGTCGGGGCCGCGCCCAAAAGTAAGCTTCGCATACAGGTCCTGAAACCGAAAAGGTAGGGAATCCCGTAGATAAGGATATAGCCGCGGGGCAGCTTGTTGGATATGCCCCTGGCGGGCAGAGAGTATCCAAGAGGCATTTTTTACAAAAGGGGTCGGTCCCTCTAAAAGCCCCCCGCTTACAAAAGGATTTGTATAGAATCGTCCGCTCAGCCTATCAAAATCTCCGGGACGGGTGCGTATGTCTATGACGGAAGAGATACGCCCGCCATATTCAGCGCCGAAGCCTGCGGAGAATACGCTTACCTGCCGCAAAATATCGGTCTCAAAGATGCTGAAAAGAGATAGGGTGTGAAACGGACTGTACACAATCGCCCCGTCTAAGAGAGTGAGATTTTGAATAGGAGTTCCGCCGCGTATGTACAATTGTCCTCCTTGGTCGCCTGTAAAAACTACACCGGGTAGGACTTGAAGGTATTGAGCGATATCGGGTGCTCCGAAGCTGGGAAGCTGCAAAATCTGCCGAGGCGCAATCGGAGTAACAGCTACCGTAACCCGAGTAGGGTCTATACGAGGGGGAGCCATGCTTTCTATAATCTCCACTGCTTGAAGAGCAATAGAGCTGACCGTAGGCTGAAGCTTAAGGGTGACCACAGGACGCCGAGCGGTAACCTCAGCTTCTACCCATAGGGTATCTATTCCTATAGCAGAGACGCGCAGGCGATATTTGCCATAAGGTATCCCAGTCAGAGAAAAAAGCCCCTCTGTATTTGTGAGAGTGCCCTTCTGAAGCGGAAAGAGGACGACTTGGGCGCCTACCACCGGCTCGCCCTCGCTATCTATCACAGAACCGCGAATCATTCCTTGCGCCCATACAATGCCCAGCCCTATTAGATAGCGCACCAAGCAAAGGTAGGCTAAGTCAAAATAGCAAGCTCTTTTTCGCCGTAGCGCACTTCAGGGATTGAGGTGAAAGCACTCGGTAAAGCCTGACGCATCCCTCGGATAGTAAAACCTCCTCGTTATCAAAGTCGCATGTGAGAAAAATTGTACTTTTACCGCATACACACCTCAATACGAAAAAGTTTGATGGGCATCACAGCCCTAAGCTTTGGAGCTCTACTGCTTCAGAGCTGTTCCACGGCTACTCCAGCTGATTTCGTAGGAGAGTGGCGAGGTACAATCAAAGTCCGAGAAAAACTGCCTAACAAGAAAGCAAAGGAGTACGAGAGCCCTATAGAACTTGCCATTATGCCAGATCCCGATAACTCTAAAGGGCTTATTGTATTCTACAAGTCTATGCCTCTGAAGGCAGATATTCGGGGGAATAAGTTTGTAGTTCGGGAAGAAGAGCGACAGAAGCTTTCTTCGTTATTTATGCTGCTGGGCCTGATGGCAGGCAAAGCTGCCGAACTGTCAAAGTTCTCAGTGACAGGAAAGCTTACCGGCTCAGAGACAATGAAAATCTCATGGGAGATGGAGCTTAGGGCTGGAGATGAGAAGGGAAGTGTATCTCGCAAAGGAGAGCTCAGGCGCACCTCTGATAAGGCTCCTCTTGAGAGGCTTCTCTCGCCGCAATAGAGGATACGGTCGCTGCTCATCAGGGGCGCAGTTAGGGGCGATAAATCCCATGTCATGATAGAGGAAATTTGATACTTTTGCGCATGCGCTGGTGCTTACTATATGGCATAGGCATTGGCTTGCTTTTTTCTCAGGAGGTAAAGCCGACTTGGTTTGCGCCCCGAGTGGGGATAAACTGGGGACAGTATCGGACGAAATCAGCAGATATCGTTTCGCGCTCCTATTGGGGAGGGGGATTGTATGGGGGCTTAGCTTTACAGCGGCAGCTTGATTCTAAGGGTCGGTGGGCTCTACAAGGAGAAATTGGCACTACTCAGCGGCGCTCTACCGACCGAAACCTAATATACGACTACCGTTACAACATTTGGAGTGCTGATATAGCGCTTCTGGGGGTGTGGCGATGGGTGCGTAAGTTTGAAGCGCTCTTTATAGAGGCAGGACCTTCTTCCAGCCTTCTTCTGTACGGCAAGTACTGGGAAAGAAATAACCTAACTGGCGAAGTGGAGCGGCGGCGGGTGGAGTTTGGACGGAAAACTACCAGTGACGTGCGCCGCGGCGAGCTGGCTCTCAATATCGGCATGGGAGCTGGCTATCTTGCGGGACCAGGCTACCTTACCTTCGGACTGCGCTTTTGGCACGGTATCAATAATTTAGGCAGTGGGCAGCTCTTCCAGCGCTGGAATAACTACGGCGTCCTCATGAGCCTCTCCTACTGGTACGATGACAGCCTCCGAGAATAGCCCTACAACCCTCGCGCAGCTCCAGCAAGTAGTGGATGAATGGATTCGCACTATTGGGAAAGGCTACTATGGGGTTTTGACGAATACCGCTATTCTGATGGAAGAGGTAGGAGAGCTAGCCCGGCTGCTGGCGAGGCATTATGGAGAGCAAACCTTCAAACCCGGCGAAGATACTTCCAAAGAGGCTCTCGCTGAGGAGTTTGCTGATGTGCTTTTTGTGCTGACGTGCCTTGCTAATCAGACTGGCATAGACCTTCAGAGCGCCTTCCATCGTAAGCTGGAGAAAAAGACCCAGCGCGACCAAGAGCGTCACGCAGCTCGCCTCGCCCCCTCTCCATCAGAAAAATAACCTGCCTCTTCATACTATCACTTTCACCCCTCTCTCATCATCCCATGTAAGTCCGACCGCTTTCGTAAGTTTCATAAACAATGCTTTTGCCCCCTGAGCGGACAGGCGCATCATGAGCCACCACCGCCTTCCTTTTTTATCCTGAAAGCTCACAATGGTGGTTTTCCAATCGGGGTACTTCTCTCTGAACTCTTTGGAATACAGTTCATTTGCATCTTGGGACACATAGGTGCGACTGGAGCCTTTGTTTTCTTCACTCTGATAAAATCTCTCTGGGAAAGTTTCGTCTATTTCTGCCAGTTTCTCGCACAGGAGGCGACCGAGTTCCTTGAGCGTGCGAGCAGGGTAGAATTTTCCTTGGAAGTAGAAGCCCTTAGAAGGGGGTGGGGGAGGAGCCTCCTCAGAAGGAGAAGCCAGAGGCTGCTGCGGGTCTATCCACTGACGAATCGTCTGAGGAGAAATGTGGTCGGGATTCAAATTCAGATGTTCTGAGAGGCGCTCGCGCAGAAGATTTAGTAGGGCAGGGTCTTCGCCGGATAGGAGGCTATGCCAGATGCGCTTGAATGTACGGTACTGAAGGTGGGCATTGTATTCCTGTACGATGAAGGCATGAAAATCTCGGAGAGAAGTGTATTTCGCACAATCCAAGTACTTCTGTAGGGTTGTCCAGAAGACCTCGTTAGATGTGTTGAGGAGGGAAATTTCCTCTATCATACGCTCGCCGAAGGCGCCAGCACGGAGCGGATGATAAAAGCGCCACAAGGCTCCATCTGTAAGGACCAGAGGCGGCACCCCCTCATGAAAGGCATATTCTCAGCAGCGTTATCGGCTTTGCCGAGATGCTTGACTTCTGTGAAAGTGTAGCTAACTCGCTTCCCAGTATGCTTGTCCAGCCTGCGCAAAGCAAAATCTACTCGTCCTTCGCTTGTGGCATATTGAGGTACTACCTTCTTCGGGGTCGGTGGTATTCCACCCCCAGCGCTTGGAGAAGCGGCGTGATGACACTGAAGTAAAGTGCATACTCATTTTGAAGAACATCTGAGCCTTTGCTAAGGTAGGCTTTAATGCGCTGCAGCAAAACCTTCCATTTCTCCGCAAAAATAGCTCATTCAAAGGCTTTCATCCACATACAAGGAGGGGGAAAAGTTTAGGTGTGGGAAAGAAAAAGAGCTCCTTTGAGCCCTTCTCAAAGTACAGATGTTGCGAAGCCAATCTAAGAAAGTCGGGAAGGCGGCGTCCTTTCGCCTTTAATTCTGTAGTGGGTGTTTCATGCAAAATGCGCTGTGCTTCAGCTATTTTCTGAGCCATTGCGAGCTGAGAGCTTTGACATCGCCGCCAAATCTTATCATCTTTCAGAGGAGAGTCGCTTGAACTTTGTGATGTATGCGAGTAAAAGCCTCTGTGTGGATGGTGACGCTTTTTATGATGGGGGTGATGGGGTGCGAAAGAGATAATGACAGGCCTCGCGGAGGCTCTGGTAATAATCCCCCTCCGCCGCCGCCCCCGCCACCTCAGGAAAGCTACGTGCGCTTCAAGTTAGAAGGGAGCTTGGTAAGGCTGAGTAGATTTGAAGGTTTTATCTATCAGAATCAGCTTAGCTTATACGGGTCTGGACGGCGAGAAGGGCAAAATGATTCCATCTACTTTGACATCACGGCTCAAGTTCCTCGGGTACAGAAGGATACAGTAGTTTCTGTCATATCTAATCTTTCCTGGCATGCTTCTTCTCCTCATTGGCATTACAGGTCAGATAACGCAGGATCTATGACGGTTCGCCTCACTTACGAGCGAGAGCAGTATGTATCTGGCACATTTCAGGGCAAGGTCTTTCGCGTTTCGCATAGTGACGCAGGACCTCAGGAAATGACTATAACGGAGGGAGAATTCTTTCTTCTGCTTCAATAAAGCTTTATGAAAGCGGTGATGAACAGGCGAGCAGGGGTAGGGAGCTTGATTGCAGTTGCCTTCTGGGCAGGGGGATGTAGTCCTTATTATACGGCACAGATTCGGGACTGGCGTCCGTCAGAGATAGAACTGCCTAAGGAAATAAAGAAAGTCGCTCTCGTGAATCGCAGCACGATTCCTGAACAGGATCGCAAACGCATCATGGAAGAGTACAAAAAGCGGGGGGTGATTCAGGGGGCCACTTATGGGGCTCTCACAGGGGGTCTGTCAGGGGCGGCGTTTGGAGCTACCAGTGGGGCTTTGGGGGGAATCTTGGATGAAAAATGGCTGGAGCGCGCGCCCCAGCAGAGTCTCCAGCACCTCCATCAGCGCCTAAGTGAATGCGGCAGATTTGAGCCCATAATGGCAGGCCAAGAGCTCAAGTGGGTAAGTAGCGCTGAAGGGTCCTTACCATCCCCTCTTCCCTTAGATAGCCTCAAGCGTATTCATAAGCAGGTACCTAACGCTCAGGCTATTCTGGTGTTAGAGATGCTTTTGCCCGGCGGCTCTCCGCAGAATCCTGAGGCGCTCGCAGGCTTTCGTTTGTATGACCCTAAGACAGGAAAGGTCATAGATGAAGCTACTACCACTGCCTCCACCCGCGGCGGCTACTACTACCGCTCTTCAAACTCTGCTGCAGAAGCTCACATGCTCGCTGTAGAGAAATATATCCATCGCATATGTCCGTGCTTTCCGTATTATGAAACCCGAAGTGTCCGCATTTTCGTCAAAGGCTCTCCTGAATTGGAGCAAGCTAAAGCCGCTGTGATCGGTCGCAACTGGAATGAGGCTATCGCGCTCTGGGAGAGAGCTGCCAATAGCGGTAAAAAGACAGCTGCTAAGCGCGCTGCTTACAACTTAGCCGTTCTTTATGATGCGCTGTGTGAGGTGGAAAAAGCCGAGGAGTGGTACAAGAAAGCCGTGGCAGCTGGTTTAGGCGCAGCAGAGTATGAAAATTGGGGACGCACCCGCCGAAACGATTGTCAGCGCCTCAACGCCCAACTCCCCCGAGACAAACGAAGCTACTGACTCTCATAAGCTGACGACGAAAGATGTTCTTTGAGAAAGCCCAGCTCAAAGATGTGCTAATTCCATCCGACTGCCGCCTACCGCCGTAGGGGGGTAGTCCAAGTGCAAGCCAGGGGGTCGCTGAGGGTCTTTGGGCGCCTGTGGTGCTACTAAAAGCAGCAGTGGGCACCGGGCGCCCTCTCTTTTTTCGGGCTTTTTCAGACAGGAAGGGGTTCTCGGCTATTTATGAGCTTTTCTACCACGGCAGGGTCAGCCAAGGTAGATATATCTCCGAAGTGAGTTTCCCCAACGATGAGCTTCCGCAGTATGCGCCGCATAATCTTACCAGAGCGGGTCTTAGGTAAATCTGGGGCGAGATGGATGACATCGGGCTTAGCAATAGGACCGATGACACGGCGCACAGTTTCTGTGAGTTCGCCTTTGAGGATAGCGGGGTCGGTAGGAGCATAGTCAGCTTTGAGCACTACGAAAGCGTAAATCCCTTCTCCTTTGATAGGATGAGGAAAGCCTACTACCGCTGCTTCTGCGACAGCAGGATGAGACACAAGGGCACTTTCTATTTCAGCGGTGCCTAATCGGTGTCCAGAGACATTGAGCACATCGTCTATTCGTCCTGTAATCCAGTAATAACCATCTTCATCCCGTCGAGCCCCATCTCCAGTGAAGTAATAGCCTGGATACGGAGAGAAATAGGTCTGAATAAATCGGTTATGGTCGCCCCACATGGTACGGGCTTGTCCGGGCCAGCTATTTTTGATTACGAGAATGCCTTCGCCGGGCCCTTGGATTTCATTGCCTTTTGAGTCTAAAAGGGCAGCTTCAATCTGCGGCAGAGGCAAAGTAGCTGAACCAGGCTTGAGAGCCGTCTGCCCCGGAATAGGACTGATGAGAATTCCCCCTGTTTCGGTCTGCCACCAAGTATCTACAATAGGGCATCGCTTTTCCCCTACTACTTCATGATACCAGCGCCACGCTTCTGGGTTTATCGGTTCGCCCACTGTACCAAGGAGGCGAAGGCTTTGGCGAGAAGTTTTTTTCACCCATTGATCCCCTTCGCGCATCAAAGCTCGTATAGCCGTGGGAGCAGTATAGACTATATTCACCCCATATTTGTCTACGATTTCCCAATAGCGAGCGGGGGTGGGATGCATCGGCGTTCCCTCGTAGAGAACTACAGTGGCTCCATGAGCAAGTGGGCCATACACGATATAGGTGTGTCCTGTTATCCACCCCACATCTGCTGTACAGAAATAAATTTCCTCTGGCTGGTACTGAAAAACTACCTCAAAAGTGTGAGCGGCGTAAGTGAGATAGCCCCCAGTAGTGTGGAGGAGTCCCTTGGGCTTGCCGGTAGAGCCTGAGGTATAGAGAATGAAAAGGGGATGTTCTGCTTCCATCGGTGGGGCATCGGTAAAAGGCTGGACCTGCGACCTAATGGCAGTGTATTCTACATCACGCTCGGGTTGGAGAGGAACGGAGCTTCCCGTGCGGCGAATCAAAAGGACCTTTTGAACAGAGGGGGCTTCTTTTAGAGCTGCATCGGCCTGGAGCTTGAGAGGGACGGTTTTTCCGCCTCGGCGTCCTTCATCGGCAGTGATGAGAACCTTCGCCGCTGCATCTCGGAGGCGGCCAGCCAGCGCTTCCGCTGAAAAGCCCCCAAAGACCACCGTATGAATCGCCCCAATGCGAGCGCAAGCCAGCATCGCTATTACAGCTTCTGGAATCATGGGAAGGTAAATCGCCACGCGGTCTCCCTTTTCCACTCCCAGATGTTTGAGTACTCCAGCCATGTATTGAACTTCCGTCAGAAGCTCACGATAGGTGAGGCGGCGCTCCTGCTCCTGGGGATCATCAGGCTCCCAGATTAGGGCGACCTTGTCAGGAGTCCGCTGCGCATGGCGGTCAACACAGTTATATGAGGCATTCAGAAGCCCGTCCTCAAACCATCGGATATATACTTCCGGCGGAGTAAAACTATAAGTCCCCTCTTGAGAAGGAAACTTTGCCCAGTCTAATAGCTGAGCGCGTTGAAGCCAGTAGCTACTCATACTATTGCAAATATAGTTCCCACGGGCGTCTTTGGAGAGAGAAAATACCCGCTCGTACTAGCAAGCTCGGCTTATGGGTGCTGAAACTTAAACTTATTACCTTTGAGCATAGTCATATGACGAGCGAACGCAAGCCAGCAGTTAGTGAGGAGCGACAGCGGCTCTTACAGGCTACCTTACAGAAGCTGGAAAAGGAATACGGCAAGGGCACGGTGATGAAGTTAGACGAGCGTTCAGACCAGGGGATTGAGGTGATTTCTACAGGGTCTTTGGCATTAGATGTGGCTTTGGGTGTAGGGGGGCTTCCTCGCGGGCGCATTGTGGAGATTTACGGCCCTGAGGCCTCTGGCAAAACTACCATTGCCTTACATGTAATCGCAGAAGCTAATAAGCAAGGGGGGATTGCGGCTTTCATAGATGCGGAACATGCCTTCGACCCCCTATATGCGCAAAGGCTTGGAATAGATACGCATTCTTTGATTATCTCTCAGCCAGATTATGGGGAACAGGCGTTAGAGATTGCAGATTCTCTTATTCGTTCAGGAGCGATAGATGTCGTAGTGATAGACTCCGTGGCTGCTCTTGTTCCAAAAGCAGAACTGGAGGGCGAAATGGGAGATGCCAAGATGGGGCTACAAGCTCGGCTCATGTCCCAAGCGCTGCGAAAGCTAACGGCAACGATATCTAAGACCCGGTGCATCGCTATCTTTATCAATCAGCTGCGAGAAAAGATCGGAGCCATGGCGATGTATGGACCTTCCGAGACGACGACAGGCGGAAATGCTCTGAAGTTTTATTCTTCGGTGCGGCTGGATGTACGTCGCATCGCTGCTGTAAAAGAAGGCGCCGATGTAATCGGACACCGAGTGCGGGTAAAGGTAGTCAAAAATAAAGTAGCTCCTCCTTTTAAGATGGCAGAATTTGATATCCTATACGGGGAAGGCATCTCTAAGATAGGCGAAATCATAGACTTAGGCGTCCAACTCGGTGTCATCCAAAAATCTGGCTCGTGGTTTAGCTATAATGGGCAGAAGCTGGCACAAGGACGAGAAAACCTCCGAGCATATCTCAAAGACCATCCCGAGCTGGCTGAAGAGCTGGAGAAACAGATTCGTCCGCTTCTGACGCAGAGCGATGTGCTTCATGTAGCCAGCAGTCCGATAGAAGAAGGGGGAGAAGAATGAGATTTTTTCATGGCTTGGAAAGGGTGTAAGATGCTCGGCTAAAAATCTAACATAATGTTACTTATGGAACAGTCAGAGCCTTGAGCGCCATTTTGGATGAGCTGAGGCGAAGCCCCTGTCTGGCTGTCATCTTGTAGGCAGAAGGAATCGCTGAGATGCCTTGAGCATTAGCAGCTTAGGGCAAATGCAATTTTTTTTCAAGCCAAAGGGGGATTCTGGGAAAAATTTTTATTGGGTTTTTTGCTTGTGCGGCAGCCGCCGCAGGCGGCTACCGCACAACTTGACTTACTGGTGTGCTGCGCCCCCGCCCCAGGGGCGGGGGCCCGCCCCCCCCC
>JANXDD010000067.1 GCA_025059915.1 Bacteroidia bacterium
CTTAATCTTTACACCCCTAAACGGCGAGAACTTCTGAACTCCATTCTCCGAAGCTTCGGAGTAAAATTAGGCGGGGAGCATGCCTTAGAGGTAGAGGTAGATGAAGACAGCTTCATCCGAGGAAAGCACAACCTCATTCAAGCTATTCTTCACGTGAATAACCTTTTTATGCTCGCCAGTAGCACAGTTCAGGGGATTTTTTACGAGGATGTGCGCAGCTGGTTAGATGAATACCGAATACGATATATAGAAGGAGTAAAGTTTACGGGCAAATCTTCTTTTGAGCATCGCTTAGACTTTGCTATTCCTCGTTCGGAGGGGGCTCCTGAACGCTACCTCCGAGTAATCAATACGGTGAATAAGCAAAATGTATCCAACTTCATATTCACTTGGGAAGACATAAAGGAAGGACGCCCTCCCAATGCCAAGGCCTATGCTTTTTTGAACGACACCCAAAAACGCATAAACCCCTCCCTGAAAATAGCGTTGAGCAAGTATGAGATTATTCCTGTACTTTGGAGCGAAAAAGAGGAGGTTCTTGCAGAGATAGCTGCCTGACAGAAGAGTCATAGCATTAGTCAAGGGAGGGAAGGAAGAAGGATCTCTGACGATTTTATTGACCAGCCGTATAAGCTCATGCTTGATACGGAGATGGCGAAAATTTCTATCGGCTTATCCAATGGGTTCCGACCATTCGGAATAACGAAGGGGCACACGGGCCAGGAGCAGAACCCCGGAAAGTATCCCCTGCCTTAGCCGAGTTTGCCTTACATATGACCTACGCCGTGGTACTTTTCCTTCTCAAGCGATACGCCGAGAAATACCCCATGCCCCCAGCGGAAGCAATACCACCCACTCAGTTAGAGGAATACCGGCCGGATAAAGGCCTCCCTTTCTAATCCACCCTCAGGGCTACTTCCCATACGATCGGAAAAGGTAGGGTTAGCAGGGCAGCTCACGGGAATCTTTCAGCTTCATTAGTCAGAGGTTGTAGTGGGTATGGTGATTTTCTTCTTTGCTGGATTCGGATGTAGGGTAAAGGCACATTAGTGGGGTAGCCTCTCTGAGTAAAACTATGCCAAAAACAAAGTGCATATCTTAGCAAATAAAAAGAGCAAATTATATGAGCGCCGCAGTCTCAGAAGAGGTAGAAGTGCTTGTCGCTACTCTTCGGGAAGCGATACTGAGCTACTACAAATCTTCTGAGGTAATGAAACTTGGCGGTAAAGGTTCAGTATCTAAGGCGCAGCTGCGGCAGGCGCATGCGGCGGCTCGGACCTGGCTGCTTCGGCGGGACAAAAAATGGATAGAGCAGCGCCTGCGTAGGTATAAACCCTATTTTGCGTCTGGTGAGGAGATAGAGCCTACACGCATCCAACCTCAGCTTATAGAGGTCCGAGAAAAGTGGCAGAGGGACCTTTTTCGGCTGGCGCGTTACTTCTGGTCGGTACCTTCCTTCTCGGGGGGCTTTGGCCGAAGGCTGCGCTTTCTTATCCTGGACCAGGCGCACAATAAGCTAATAGGCCTCTTAGGCCTTCAATCCCCTCCCTTAGACCTAGCCGCGCGCGATACCCGCTTTCGCTATCCAGAGGGACGGAAAAGCTACTACATAAATCAGACGCTGGACATTTCTACGCTGGGCGCCCTGCCGCCTTATAATTTCCTTTTAGGAGGAAAACTCATAGCTTACATAGCCGCTTCTAATGAAGTTCGCGAGGCATACCAAAAAAAATATGCGCACGCCCTTACACAGATGGAAAATCGCTTTATTCCAGCCCATTTAGTGGCGCTTACTACTACCAGTGCCTTTGGCCGAAGTAGTCTTTACAATCGGCTATATTATAGCAAGGTACTTTTAGCGGAGTCATTAGGTTTTACGCAAGGCTATGGTATTTTCCATCTTATGCCGTTTTATGATGAAATGGTGAAATTAGTGGAAAAAACCTATGGTAAGCGGCAGACAGGCTACGGTAGTGGCCCCCGCCCCGCCTGGCAGGTGGTAGACAAAGCTTTACGCCAGTTGAAACTTCCGGAATCCATTATGCGGCATAGCATTCCTCGGGAAGTGTTCCTTTTTCGCCTTATTGAAAACTTGGAGGATTACATGGAAGGTCGTACAGATAGGCCTATCTATCGCCATCTTCCGTTTGCCGAGCTTGTGGATTACTGGCGCACGCGGTGGCTACTTCCCCGGCTTAGCCGTGAAGAGCGCTGGAAAAGCTGGCAGAAAGAAGAATTCATCCAAAGCCTACTTCTCGATGGAACTCTCTAAGGAGGATGTCTTTACGGACTTGCCGGCGGCCCTGGTGGATAAGCTCCTTCAGGACGGGGAGAGGATAGGCGAGACGATCTCTGAGCAGCTGAAGGCCCTTCAGGCACACAGGGAGGTCCTGCGCCGCGCGCTACACGAGCAAGGCCTTTTGCGGAATGTAGCTGAATTACCCATAGTAGATGTGCCTACCGTCTGCGGGATAGATGGTTCCTATGGGGCGGAACGGCTGGTCGCCGTAGATATTGTGGGGTTTGCGGCGTTAGGGGTAGAAGGGCTTACACCGCCTTCTGAAAAGCGAGAGTGGCCCGAGCCCCACTTTGCCAGTAAGGTATGGGCCGAGCCCCACCGCGAAGAGACTACGCTGCTTCTGCGCGCCTGCATGGTAGGCTGGGAACTAACGCTAGCTGCCCAAGCCCCCCACGAGGTCGTCCTTTTAGATGGTTCGCTCACTACCCCCCTCATCTACCTAAACCAGGCTTTGAGCCGGATAGACTCAGCGGCTACCTCACCCATTCACACCTACCTCAAAGAGCACCTGAAAGACTTTCTCAGCAGTTATCAGCAGATTCTTATGGCAGCCCGCAGTGACCGCCAATACGCCGCCCTACCTAAGTACTCCAGCCGCCGAGAAATCTGCCGCCGCTTGACCGAAACCGTGCAGACAAACTTAGAGGATAAAGCTATTCTAAACTTATTGCTCAGTGCAGGAGAATACACTCAGCCTGTGCCTTTAGAGCAACCTTCTTCTCCTTGGCATCTGAGTTTGCCTCCCGAATGGGAAAATGCCGAGTTAGTTGAGCTAAGAGATAGCATCGTAGAGATACTTTCTAAAGAGGTGCGCGTAATTTATTACAGACCTATGCCTTGGATTCCACCCTTACGGATTGAGGTAAGTCGGGCGGTAGCTGAGAATAAGGCCCGTCGGGCTAGCCTCTTGCGCGGCTTACAGGAGCAGTGCCGCGCTAACGGGATGCTGGAGCCTTATCCCTTATTCTTGGCTGATAAAATGGTGAAGCACTTTCCAGAGGCGCTTGGAATTATCCGCCAGATTGCCACTCGTCATGCTGCCCTTCAGCACCCAGAGGATGCGAGCCTATTTTTTCTTGCCCTTCATCATTACCGAACAGAAACCTGAGAAAAACTACATAGCCTATGAGTGCGGGCACAAATGATACCCTTTCAGCGCTTGCTCAAGGAGAAGAGCGTATAGGCGTGATTGGCTCGCCTTCTTCTACCAGCGCACTTACGGTAGATATTCTAAGCACGGCCGTCCAAAATAAGCTAGTGGGCGAGCTAGCGGTATTTCAATATACCCAGGAGGGAGCCCTCCACTACGCTTTGGGTCAAATCACCGAGGTCCAGCTACGAAATGTGTGGCAAGAAAGCCCTACTATGCGTAGCCTTATCCGCCAAAAAGGGCCTATCCAGCTTGTCAGCGAAAAGCAAGATGTCCATATCGCGCAAATCGGAGTTAGTGCTGTCTTTAAGGAAGAAGGGGGAGAGGTACGGGAAAGCTACTTAGCTACGGTACCGCCCACAGGCACCTACGTCCATCGGGTACAAAACACCTTCCTCCAAAGACTCCTAACTAAGTACCAGCAGGAAATCTTCTATTTAGGCTGGGTATATGGTTCAAAGGACCTGCTTTTGCCGATGTGGTTTAAGCACTTTGACTCAGGGCCTGGCGGAGCTGGCGAGGCGTACCATATTGGAATCTTCGGCAAAACAGGCTCAGGAAAGTCAGTTTTAGCCAAAATGCTTTTAGCCGCTTATAGCCGCCACCCGCAGATGGGCGCTATCATTTTTGACCCGCAGGGCGAATTTAGCCGAGACCTTAAGGAAGGCTCCAGCGGAGGCTTCCCCCTTCCTCTAAGAGAAATTTTAGCAGCTCAAGGAAGGAAGGTTGAAGTATATGGCATTGATAACCTAATCCTAGACCGGTGGGCGCTTTTTAAGGAAATCCTCATCCTATCTGATGCGCTGAGCCTACTCGGAATTCGGCACAAAGATAATCAAGGCTATGCCGCTGACGCAATAGAAGATATATGCCATAGCAGGAAAGTCAAGTTAGACGAGCTTGTAAAAGAAGATAGCCCAAATGTTATTTTAGAGCAACTCCAGCAAGAGGGATATTTGAAGCGAATATATGCTGAAAAAAGCAGGCAGGAACGGGTAACTGAGCAGCTGCAGCAGCCTCAGACACGTGCTAGTTTTCTCCAACACTGGCATTCCATAGCTCAGCTTTTTAGCTCTGAAGGCCGAAAAGGAGCTAGAAAAATAGATGATTTATTGAGCGAGTACTTTAGAGCTTATAAAAAGCCCTTTTTGGTGATAGGCTTACACAAATCAGCCAAAAATACTGGAGAATATTCCATACTCTCAAAGCAAATTAGTGATAAGCTACAGTTCTTGATTATAGATCGTTTTTTAGAGGCTTTGATTGATACAGCTGAGCGAGGTTACCATAATCAGAAAAGCCTGAATACGCTGGTTGTTATTGACGAAGCGCATCGGCTGGCGCCGCGTGAGCTACCGCGCGAGTATGAAGAGGCTCAACGGGTGCGGATGCGCTTAGTAGATGCCGTACGAACCACCCGTAAGTATGGCTTAGGGTGGCTTTTTATCAGTCAGACTCTTTCCAGTCTTGAGCGCGAGATTATTGAGCAGCTTCGGATTGCCTTCTTTGGGTTTGGACTGGGGATGGGTGCTGAACTGCGTACCCTCCAGGAGCTCGTCGGAGGCCAAAATCATGCTATTCGCCTCTACCAGTCCTTTCGCGATCCGCACTCCACCCTTGACCCTAAATACCGGGAATACCCCTTCATGACCATAGGTCCCGTGTCGCCGCTTTCCTTTAGCGGCTCGCCCCTCTTCTTTTCCGCTCTTAATGATGCAGAAAAGTTTCTAAAAGTCAATAGCTTGCGCGTAGCCGCTTCAGAGAAAAAGGCCCCTACGCTCTTCTAAACCTCTTTTGCGCTAGGCCTCTTTTCAAGGAAAGGGAGGCTTAGCCTCGGTAAGCTAAGCTGCTATCGAGCCCAGGAGGTTCGGAGTATAGAACCCTTCTCAGGATGCAACCCCACCTCTACATAGGCGTCCAGCTTCTCTTTAAGCTCCGTGCGATGCGTAATAATGCAAATAGGCCGACCAGACCGAGCCAGCCGCCGAAGCGTATCTACTACTTGATCCAGCGTTTCATTGTCTAATGTACCAAAACCCTCATCTATAAAGAGAGGGGTGTTTCGGTCTAAGTTGCTTCGGGCACGCAGCTCATCGGAAAGCGCCAGCGCCAAAGCCAACGAAACCATAAATGTCTGCCCGCCCGAAAGCGTACGCACTTCACGGCTAATCTTATTCAAGTCATTCTGGCGCAGCTGAGCTAGCTTATCCACTACCTCTATCTCCAAACCGCTACTCTCCTCTAAAGAGGGCACTCTCAGCTCCAGAAAACCGTTTGTCCAACTCTGCAGATATTGATTAGCCTGGCTTATCAGCCGCTCTACATAGCTTTTTAGGACATAGCTGCGAAAGCTCTTGGCTCTTTTTCTCGAGCTCAAAAGATCGTTGAGGTCCTTCAGAGCCTGCACACGGGGCCTAAGCCCGTCTAACTCAGCCTTTTCTTTTTCCCGTACCTCCTCCAAGTAGTCCACCTGATTCAGCCGCTCCCTTAGCGTGGATATTTCCTGAGTGAGCCGATCTCGTTCGCTCTCCAGCTGCTTATACCTCTCCCTATCTGCTTCATGCCTGTTAGCATCGTATGAAGCCCCTTTAGGCTCATATTCCTTCCGCTTATTCTCGTTCTCTTTCCATTTAGTCATGAAATCTTCTATTTCAGCCTTAGCCTGCTGAATCTTCTCGTAGCCATTTATCACTTTCTCTATTGATTCTTCGGCACTGAGTCCGCTTTTTTGTGATATATCCTCCATCTTCTGGTACAATTCCTGAAGTGTATCCTGAATTTGCGATAATTTTTCCCTTAAATTCTGACAATTTTGCCTAACTACCTCCAGCCTTCTACCTACTTCATGGTATTTCGAGCTAATCTGCTGCTTCTGTAGCTCTTCATGCCTCGCAAGACATCCACATATACAGTCTAATCGCGCCTTTCTCTCCGATTCTTCTTTAGCTAGCCATGAAAGATCTTGAATATCGCTTTCAATAGACTGCTCCTGGCCTTGAAGGTAGGCTAAACGACTGCGCACTTGCTCAAGCTCTCCCTGCCTGACAGTTAAGTCACGCTGCTGCCGCTCAGCTTCTTTTGTAAGTACATTCTTTTCTCGCTCACGCTGGGCTAACATTTCTTTGTTCTTTCTGAGGGCTTGCTCTACTTTCTGCTTTTCGGAAAGATCTCCAATATAGCCTCGTTCTTGCGCTTGTGGAGGAAGTTTGGCTTGGAACGCCTTATATTCCTGCTCTTCCTTCTCAACTTCCCCCTTAATATTCTGAAGATCCCTTGCTAAGTTATCTGCTTTACTGAGATAGGTTTTTAGGGAGGGCTCACGAAGCTTTTCGAGAAGTTGCTCCAAGTGCTTTAACTGGGATTCTTGCTCTGGTGTAAGACAGGCGGGGTTAGGATGTGAGGAGGCTCCACATACCGGACAAGGCTGGCCAGGCTTTAGCCCTTGGGCTAATGCAGCAGCCTGCTGCCGCTCCAAAAGAGCTCTCAGCTGACCATTAAGCTCCTCTTGCAGCCGATTGAGCCACTCCATCCACTTCTCTTCCTGCTTTTTGGGAAACTCCCTAAGTAGGTCTCCGTAACTCTGTCTAATTAAATCCTCCACTGGGGAAAGCTCGCCCTTGTTCTGCTGATACCTTTCCCGCTGTGTATTCAATCGCTTACTAAGATCATGAAGCATTTTGTACCAGCCGTCAAGCTCCTGCAAAAGATAAATCTCTTGAGTAAGCCCTTGTATATCCTGCAGGATGGAGTTGATTCGCTCCTGAGTCTCTCTGTGCTTCTGCTCCAACTGCGAAGTTTCCGTTTGCTTTTGCTCAAGTCGCTCTTGAAGCATCTTTATTTCCTGCTTCAGACGTATGAGCTGATCTATCTTTTCAAGCTGCTGCTTCTCTTTTTGAAGGGTAGGGAGTTCTTGGTTCAGTTTTTCCCACTCCTTATAGCGGCGCTCTAGCTCCTTGAGCTGATTTTCCAAGTATGCTCTTAGCGTTTCCTCATTTTGCAGCTGTTTCTTGAGGCGTTGCACTTCGTCTTGCTGAGCCTTCCATTGATGATAAAAGGGCAGAAGGTCTTCCCTGAGGGTTTCCAGCCGTAAGAGCCGATTGCGCTCCTGCTCATACTCCTCATATTTAGCCTTATTTTGATTATAAAACTTCTCCGCTGCTTCCCATAGATCATAAAAGCTTTTTTTCAAGTTCCATTCTTTGAGAGCCTCACTGACTTCCTTTATCTGGCTTTCCACCTGAGTCTTCTTCTGAGTATGCTCTTCAATCTTAGACCTAAGTAACGGCTCAGTGAAGTCCCCTAACAGCTTTTTTATCTGATCTTCATAAGCTGCGATTTTACTCTCAGCTTCCTTTAGTTTATCCTCTTCTTCTTTGAGGATATCGGAGACTACTGAGGACATTTTGTCAATTATATTCAGGTTGAAGAGGCGCAGCAGCAGGGTATGCCGTTCGGTAGCCCCCATATTGAGGAAGCCGTCAAATTGGCCTTGGGGAAGAAGAATAGCTGTAATAAAGTCCATGTAACTGATTCCCAAAAGATCTTCGGTGGATTTCATCAGATGATGGCGTTTTAGGTCAGAGTTGATTTGCCACAAGCCTTTCTCAGAGCTACGCGAGAAGACTTCACACTGAGCTTGGTACAGCTGACCTTTCAGCGTAAAAGTCAGTTCAACCTTGGCGGTTTCTTGAGGTTTCTTCCACTTACTTACTACCGAAAGAGGGCTGCGATGCACACGGGGTGCCTTTCCGAATAGAGCCAGCAAAATAGCCTCCAGAAGCGCGGATTTACCCGCCCCTGTATTCCCGATAATTCCCGAGAGCCCTGCCTCCAGTAGTGGCGCAAAATCTAGCTCCTGGCGTTCTACATACGAATAAAAACCCTGCACACTAAGCTTCCTCAGCTGCATCACTCAAAGATAACTGACGAGCTCTTTCTAATACCTCTCTGAAAACCTCCATGAGTTGATCATAAGGCTCCCTCCCCTGATTTACTTCTTTATAATAGGCGCGAAAAACTTCTTCCAAAGAGGTTCTCGTTAAGTCTTCATTAGAGGAACTGTTAGCCAGCCCGGCTATTCGGGCGAGAGGCTGAAAGTCTAAAATTAGCTTTTCGTGCTGCTCGTTCAGCTTACGCATCTCTTCGGGCGAGAGCATGTGCGTCCCTTCCCATATCAGCTTGAGGTAATGCTCTTTGTACAACTGGACTAAGTTTTGCGCCTCCTCGTAGGTAGTAGCCCGCTTTTGGATTAGCAAAGGCTTAGTAGTAGAGGCATCAAAGAGACTGTGCTCATAGAGGCTCACCTTATACTCCGCAGACCCCTGTGCTTCAATCTCCACCTTTATCACCTTCTTATCCTGGGGCGGGTCGTCAAAAGAGTATTGCAAAATACTCCCCGAATAGACTATGGGAATCTTATGACTAAAAACCTTAGTCCTATGAATATGCCCAAGGGCAACGTAATCTATACCATCAGGGAAGGCCGACAGGGGAAATCCTTGCAGCCCACCGACTCTTAGAGACTTTTCTTCGGAGTCCTCTTCTAATTCTAGCTCATGCTCGCTGCATACATAAACATGGGTGAGCAGGAGAGTCGGGGCTCGCGGTTCAGGAAAGGCAGCCAAAGCCTCCATCCAACGCTCCTTCATCCAGGATTCAAAGGGAATCTCTATGGGGGGAAGCCGATAAGGAGAGACATAGGGCGAAAGAATAAGCCGAAGTGGAAAAGGCCAGGCAGGGTGCTGAATTTCTACAGCACCCACGAAAGACCCAGGCGTACTATTCTGCTCACGTAGCTGGTCTGAGAAGGAGACTGGAGGGGGGAAGAACCATCGCAGCTCTGCGTAGCCCAAGCGGGATGGGCAATAGGCAGACGATAGACTGCCTATCATTAGGATGCCTAAAGGCGCCCCCCAAGACCGAAGGGCATCTAAGCGCTCAGCCGAGTCGTGATTACCAGCTAAACAGATGACAGGCCGCTCCCCGCCCTTTGCCAGTCTTACCGTAATCTGGGCAAAAAGCGCCTCCGCTTCGGGAGAAGGGTTAGAGGAGTCATAAATATCCCCTGCTAGGAGGACGGCGTGAATCGCCTCTCTCTCCGCTAGCTCCACCAGCCGCTCTAGTACCCATGCCTGCTCAGCTAACCGCCCAAATCGCCCCAACTTCTTGCCTAAATGCCAATCGGCTGTGTGGAGGAGATTAAGCGTACTCATCCGCTAAGTTATGAACCCAACCTAAATGTCAGGGTTGAAAATCTTCCCTAAAAGGAGGCAGGAAGGCTTTTTGCCCCTACGCAGAGCCATGCCACAGGCTCATGAGCCGCCCTGCTAATCTACCCCTAAGGGGGTAAGTCTGACCCTCCCTATCGCTGGGCGTGTCCTAAGGCCTGCCGAAGTGCGCTATTCTCCTGCCGCAGCGCCTGAACCTCCTCCCGCAGCCGCCGCAGCTCTTCTAGCAGTTCATCCTGCTGCTGGGCCAGCGCCTGTATGCTCAGCAGCGCCACACCCCCTACATCGGATGCTGCTAAGTGCGTGCGCGCATCTTCTTTATTCCCTACCCCCGTTCCAAAGGCCTCATAGAAGTCCTCCGCATAAGGCCCAATATGATACTCCTGCGTGCCCTTATAGTACCACCCTTCCACTGGTAGTCGTCGCACTTTCATCAGTACTTCTTGCGGAGAGAGCTTCTGATACCTATCCTTTATCCGACGCGAAGAGGGACCTGTCCATACGCCGCCCTGGGTGAGATAGGCATCATTACCGTTATTTCCACCCGGTGTGCCTACGCGTATCGGGTAGTTCTCCGGATTATCCGGACGGTTCATCACCAGAGCCCCCCACTCCTGCTCCGTGAAAAGATACACTCGCCGATCTTCTCCCACTACATTGACCCCATTCCCATAGGCTATCACATAGTTCCCGTCTATTGAGTTGCCCACCCCGCCTAAGATGAGGTTATGCTCCCCTCCAATTATAGTGCCGTTCCGCCCATTTAGAATAGAGTTATGTGAGCCTCCAGAAGTTATGCTATTCTCTCGCCCACCTAAGATGAGCGCATAGGCTGCCGTACTTGCATTTATTCCATTTTCCCGACCTGTCAGAATCGTGCTATACTCGTCTGCGTTCAGCCGATTCGCAAGTCCCCCCAGAATAGCATTATAGTTACCGCTCTGGAGGATGTTTTCCTCACCATTTAGTACAGTGTTATATCTACTTGCACCATTAGTTATTTCATTCGCCCTACCACTTACGATGGCATTATAGAAATCTCCAGCAGCAGTATTGTTCGCCCCTCCTATTACAATACCATACTGAGCAGTTGCTCGATTCTGCCTACCACTTAGTACCGCTGCATGCCACTGGTCAGCGAGGTTACCTACACCTCCTAATGCTATCGCGAATGCTCCCACTGCTTGATTTTGCTCCCCTCCCAGAATAGCTGAAGAACTTCCTTCGGAAAGATTATTTCT
>JANXDD010000068.1 GCA_025059915.1 Bacteroidia bacterium
CCTATGGAAAAGCGATTGTATGGCAGGATAGGCGGACAGCAGGCATGTGTGATTCCCTTGCTCCTCGTGCAGCTTTCATTCGGGAGCGAACAGGGCTTGTAATAGATCCCTACTTTTCAGCCACGAAGATAGCATGGCTTCTACAAGAAGGAGGGGTACCTAAAACAGCCCAATTTGGGACGGTAGATGCATGGCTTTTATACAAGCTCACAGGCACTCCCCAAACTGATGTCTCTAATGCTTCAAGAACTCTCCTATTTGACATTCACTCGCTGCGCTGGGAGCCTCCTTTGATGGAGATTTTCGGGGTGGATGGAGTGCGCTTGCCTGCTGTCCGTCCCAGCGGGGCCTTTTACGGCGAGACGCGCACGTGGGGACATCCCATGCCTATTTATGCTGTTCTGGGAGACCAGCAGGCTGCTTTGTATGGGCATGGTGCCCATACTCCTGGAATGGCGAAAAATACCTACGGCACTGGTTGTTTTATCCTGAAAAACATTGGAACTCAGCCCCTTCCTGCGCCAGAGGGTTTGCTCACCACTGTTGCCTGGCAGATAGAAGGGCAGCCCCCGATCTATGCGTGGGAAGCAGCGATTTTTAGCGCTGCAGCGGCTCTGCAGTGGCTTGAGAGTGTAGGCCTTCTGCGCAGTTATGAAGAGCTGGATGCGCTTTCTGGAAGGGCAGGGGAAGTAGTTTTTGTGCCAGCTTTTACGGGACTGGGAGCGCCGTACTGGGACCCTTATGCCCGGGGCCTTATCATCGGCTTGACTCGTGAGACGACGCGAGAGACTCTGCTTTTGGCGGGACTGGAGGCAATTGCTTATCAAAGCGCAGATGACTTAGAAAGCTTCGGAGATATAGAGAAGCTGTATGTAGATGGAGGAGTGAGTGTGAATGCTCACCTTATGCAGTTGCAAGCAAACCTTATAGGCAAGCCTATTGTGCGTCCGATTCATGGGGAGGTTACGGCGTGGGGGGTGGCCGCCCTTGCTGGGCAGATGGCGGGGCTCACCGTGAAGCCCCTTCCTCCTCAGCGTGTATGGCAGCCAGAGACAGAAGAGAAGGAAAGACTCAAGCGGTGGAGAGCGGCGGTAGAGCGTGCCCGCCGATGGGCCGCTCTTCAGTAATCGCGGATTACATTACCTTTGCACCTGATTCGGGGAGTAGCTCAGCCCGGTAGAGCACTAGTTTAGGGGACTAGGGGTCGTGGGTTCAAATCCCGCCTCCCCGACGAAGCTTCCTCATCCACGGATGAGGATTTTAGTCTAAGTTTGCCCCCAGCATGGCAGGCGTCATCCAAAAGATCCGAGATAAAGCTGGATGGGCAGTCCTCCTCATAGGCATTTCTCTCCTTATCTTCATTTTGACTGACCTTTTACAGAGCAATGCGTTTATCCGAGAGACTCTCTGGGGGCGCAGTGATGTAGTAGCGCGCATTGGAGAAGAAGAAATCCGATATGCAGAGTATAATGAGCTGTATGAGCGAGCCCGCCGCAATCAAGGCAATCCCGATGATCCTCTGGTAGAAGAGCAGATTCGGGGAGCGGTATGGCAGCAGGTTCTGTCTGATCACCTTTACCAACAAGAAGCTGCGGCGGCAGGGCTTCAAGTCTCTGATGCAGAAGTATATGAGATGTTCGTCTCCGATAATCCCCATCCCCTCGTCATGCAAGTTTTCTCTCAAGGAGAGCAGACTTACAGCAAAGATCGCGTGAAGCAGATTCTCAGTCAGGCAGAAACAAATCCCCAGCTGGCACAGCAGGTACGAGAGTTTGAGGACTATTTAGTGCAGGTGCGGCTGCGGGAGAAATACGATGCCCTTCTGAAAGCTGCGGCGTATGTACCTGCTCCCCTCGCCGCCTATCAAAATCAGCTGGACAATACCAGCCTGAACTTTGCTTATCTGGCGGTGAGTTATAGTGCAGTGGCGGATTCGCTGGTTCCCGTGTCAGAGCGAGACGTCAAGCGCTACTATGATCAGCACAAAAACTTCTATGCTATCAAAGAGCCAGAGCGCACCTTGCGATACATTGCGATATTCAAGGAGCCCTCTGGGGCGGATACGGCAGCAGCATTAGAGCGTATTTCTGCTCTTAAGGAGGCATTTGCGAAAGCTGAGGATGATTCTGCCTTTGGCGCAGCGAATAGTGATATGGCAATAGACTACTCTTTCAGGCGCTGGCCTGACCTTCCGGCGGAAATACGAGATTCGGTGCGCTATAGTGGGCAGGTTATCGGTCCGTACCTTACCGACAGAGGATATGCAATCGCTAAAGTGGACACCTTGGCCAAAGACACCCAACCCGTGTATCGCTTGCGGCACATAATGATAGCAAAGGGGTTAGATAGTGTGGCTGCACGCAAAAAGGCTGATAGTCTCTATCGCGTTTTACGCCCAGAGAAGTTCGCGGAAGCAGCTAATCAGTTTTCAGATGATTGGCAAACGAAATTTTCCAGTGGGGAGCTGGGGTGGTATTCAGCCTCTGGGCGATTTGGACAGGAATTTTACAAGGCTTTGGCAAAAGCTCCTGTGGGCAAGCTGTATGGCGTCATCGCTTCTGACCAAGGATATCACATTGTGGAAGTACAGGAGCGAGAGGATAGGCAGGCTCGGGTCGTTGTTATCGTCAAGGAGATTCTTCCCAGCAATCAAACTATTGCCCAACTGAGGCATAAAGCTCAGCAGATTGCTCGTGAAGCAAAATCCAGTTTGGATGATGCCGCCCAGAAATTTGGGGTGAATGTGCGGATCAGCCCTACCATACGCCCTTCTGCACCGAGTGTGCCAGCTCTGGCAGGAACCCGAGAGCTGATTCAATGGGCATTTGACAACAAGGCAGGCGCCATATCGGGCGTACTGGAGACGACAAACGCATTCGTGATAGCTCAAATTATTTCTGCATCCAATCCTCCGTATAAAAAATGGGAGGAGGTGCGTGATCAAATAGAGCCTAAGGCTCGCAATGGGCTCAAAGCAGAATACATCCGTCGCCGACTGGAGGGAAAAGGTTCTTCTTTAGAAGCCCTCAAAGAGGCTTATGGTGCTGGTGCTTATGTGAGTCGGGCAGAAAATGCCTTATATGGCGGTGTAGCCGTGCCTGGCATCGGTATGGAGCCAAAGGTTCTCGGCGCTGCTGCAGCTTTACAGCCAAATCAGCTTAGCCCTATCATAGAAGGGGAAAATGGCGTGTATGTTCTTCAGCTTTTAGAAAAGAAAGTGCCCGAGCCAGCAAACGACGCTATGGCTCGCAGTTATGCGGCTGGGCAGACCACGACCCAAGCCAACCTACTCACAGGTCGCTTCATAGAAGCCCAAAAAGAGCGGCTGGAGGTAGAAGATAGACGGTATCTCTTTGGCTTTTGAGAGGGCTGGTAGGGCTACTCTTAGTAGCAGTAGCGGTAGGTAGCCTCTTCGTACCCGCAGGTACCCCCGCTTTAGAAGCAGCTTACATCCTTACAGGCGACCGCTTCCTTCAGGCATATCATCCCTATCGGGATTTAGCGGCTCCGCTGGATTTGCCGTTTCTGTATGCCCATGCTTTTTTAGGGGCAGAGGGGGGCTGGCTCCTACGCCTCTGGAAAGCAATGGGGGGGATGGCTTTAGCATTGTTTTTTGGGCAAAGCCAGCCCAGGGCCTTTTCTTCCATAGCTGCTCAACTGCTGACCATAGGAGGGATAGGGTTATACTTATTTCTGCCTTGGCAGAGTAGCTTTGAGGTGGGAGAGCCTGCTTTATGGCTTCTTCTTCTTTGGAATCGTAAGAGTGGTCGGAGCTTTTTGCGAGGAATTCTGACTGGCATAGGTATAGGTCTCTTCCCTGCGGCAGCTTTATCGGTTATTTGGACTGTATATCGCCGAGTGGAGGAGCGAAATTTTTCCTCTCTATTGCTGTGGGGGGCTGGGATGGGGTGGGCAGCTTTGGGGCTGGCTGCAGGGCTTCACCTACAGAAAAGTCTCGGTCCTTACATAGAATACTTTTGGATGGGCTCATGGCGCAGTATCAGCTGGCCGGGGATTGGAGCTTGGGTAGGGCGGGGAGTGGGGATTTTACTGCTTCTGGCATATGGGCAGATGTATTTCCGCCAATCTTATATGGAGCGCCAGCTCTTTCGGGATAGGCTTTGGGCGGCTATTGCGGCCCTTCCTACGTCGGCAGCTGCGTCTGTCTGGCCGGCTCTTGCGATGGAGGTACATTGGCGCTTAGGCTTACGATTCTTCATTCTGGTACTCTTAGTAGTTGAAGGGCTGCTCAAGGGAGAGAAAATTCTCTCGCGTCCTTCCTGCATGCTTTCTATAGAGCCACAAAGCTGCTTATGGGGGGAGCCCCCGTGTTACATTCGTCTAAAACCTCCCTACGCTTGCAACTGGACCGTCCCTTTCAAATGGAAAGAACACGCTGTCAAACCAGACTGGGAGCTCTTTTATGACCGATGGGGAAAGCCCAAGAGAATATACGATGCAGCGGGCTTCTGGGCAGAGGCTCAGTATTTCCTTCCTTATTTAGCAGCTCCATATGCACCAGTAGATACGGCTCTCCCTTTTCGTGTCTATCAGCGCCGGTAATCGTATCCCCATATTTCGTACTCCTTAGGAATTTTTAGGCTTTTGGGGTCTATGCGGAAAGGCCGTATCCTCACAGCGGTAACCTCTATAGTTAGCCCTGGCTGGATGCGGATCATCTTTAGAGGGATTGCGCCGTAGAGCCCTTCGTTTAGAAAGAATGCCTGAGCATTTTTCTTCCCTGCAAAAAGGCTCACATCCACGCGGTACTTAGGGCTGACGTAGTATATGATTTCCTCGTCGGGCTTTTTGACTTTGAAGCTATAACACCATGTTCCCAAAATCTGTATGCTATCGCCTGTGTAAGTGGCGGGATAGTTTTTGGCTCTTTTGCGGTATTTTTCGTATTTGAATGCGCGACGATTGGGGGGATCTAAAACATACACGCGGTCCGAGTCAGGGTCATATAAGCGGCTTATAGGGAATGCCCCACCAGTCTCATTGACCAAAAAGCGGTTTTTGTGAATGTATAGGTGCATTTCTGTGGGGGGGTCATTTTCCTTTAGAACCTCTGCTTTTTCGCCTGTGGCTTTGACTTTATACACTATTAGGCCTTCAAAGGGTGGAGCTGGGGCACGGAAGGCTTCGGCTTGAGCCCACAGAAGGCTACTCCACCACCCGAATACCCACCAGCGTCGCATCATCTGTCGGTGGATTGTCTCCCATCCAGTCCCGCTTCCAAATGCTATTGAAAAGGGCGCGCTGCTTCGCCATATTCGGCTCCTGCCAGATGCTTAGAATGGTCTGACGCAGGCGAGGCGTTCCAAACCGCTTATTCTCCGGTCCTCCAAACTGGTCCGTGATCCCATCCGTAAAAAGATAAATCCTGTCCTCTGGCTCCAGCTCTAAAGTGAATATTCGGAACTCCACCTCTTCAGCAAGGTTTTCCCCTCCAATAGGCTGTTTATCAGTTTTGTACTCTTGAAGCTCTCCATTACGCACAAGCCAAAGAGGACGATTCGCCCCAGCAAATTGCACTTCTGTCATTCCATAATCAAAGCTGCACAGGATAATATCCATGCCGTCCTTGACTAACCGAGAGTCCTCTGAATCCTCCTGTAAGAAATACTCACGCAGACCCCGATGCATTTCTGCCAGAATTTGATGCGGCACAGTAATGCCCCGATACAGTACGATCTGATTGAGAAGGTTGTAGCCAATCACGGTGAGAAGTCCGCCGGGAATCCCATGTCCTGTGCAATCCGCCACAGCTAAAAATATCCGATTGCCCATTGGGGAGCGAGCCGCCCAGCAGAAATCCCCGCTCACAATGTCCCGCCCATTCGCTAAAAGAAAGCTCTCAGGGAAAAACTTTTGTAAGGCAGAAACTTTTGTAGGGAATATCGCCCGCTGGATGCGTCTGGCATACCGCAAGCCTTCTTCAAAATCCGTTTTGAGCTGAATCAGCTGCTTTTCCGTCTCCAATCGGGTCGTTGTGTCATAAGCAAACGCTAAATATCGCTGGATGTTGCCATCAGGTCCGACAATGGGCAGGATGACCATGTCTATTTCATATAGCTCATAGTCTCGGGTGCGGTTCTTAATGCGTCCGCGCCAGGGATGCCCAGAGGAAATTGTATTCCAGAGGTGGCGAAAATATCCTGCTTCATTGGCGTCGCTGCGGAGGATATTGATATTCTGTCCCAGAAGCTCCCCAGGGCTATATCCAGCAAGGCGAGCAAAACCTTCGTTGAGATAAGTGATGATGCCTTGAGGGTCTGTCTCTACGACGAGAAGCTCAGGATGGTAGTCTTGGTAGAATTTATCCAGCGCTTCAATGAGGGGGAGATGCGCAGGAGAGGGGGTTAGATGAGGGTAAAGCTGCTGAACTTGCTCCCACAGAGGAGTTGGGAGAGTAGTTGCATTAGAGAGCATAGCCGCGGAAGGATTGGAGGAACTGAAGGTTATTCTGTCCAAAAAGACGCAAGTCCGGAATGCCAAAGATGAGCTGCGTAAGCCTTTCTACTCCCAGCCCAAAAGCAAAGCCTGCATACCGCTCTGGATTAATGCCGCATGCGCTGAGTACATTAGGGTCCACCATACCGCAGCCAAGTACTTCCACCCATCCTGTGTGCTTACATACGGGGCAGCCGCTTCCCCCACAGATTAAGCAGCCGATATCTACCTCTGCGCTCATTTCCGTGAAGGGGAAATAGGAAGCCCGCCAGCGAATCTTCGTGCCTTCCCCAAAGAAGCTATGGATAAAATACTCCAGAGTCGCTTTGAGGTCGGCAGCGCTAACCTCTTCATCTACATACAGCCCCTCTATTTGATGAAAATACACATGAGCCCGAGCGGATATAGTTTCGTGCCGGTAAACCCGTCCGGGTGCTAAAATCCGAATGGGGGGCTTCTGGCGCTCCATTACTCGTACCTGAACCGTAGAAGTATGGGTGCGCAGCAGAATTCCCCGAGCAGGGTCCACAAAAAAGGTGTCCTGCATGTCCCGGGCAGGGTGATCTGGCTCAAAGTTCAAAGCAGAGAAGTTGTGCCAATCGTCTTCTATCTCTGGTCCGTCTGCCAAGGTATAACCAATCCGCTGGAAGATGCGAATGATACGCTCCTCTACGAGCGAAAGAGGATGTCTGCTTCCAGCCTCAATATAGAAGGCTGGGAAAGTAGGATCGCTCAATGTAGGGTTCTCCTGGTGGGCTTGAGCCGCCTGAGTGGAAGCCAGCCGCTGCTGAGCCAGCTCCTTCAAGCGGTTAAGATAGCTACCGCGCTCCTTTCGCTCAGCAGGAGGGAAATCCTTTAGCTGCCCCAGAAGAGTATCCAGTACGCCCCCCCGTTTGAGAAAACGCTGGCGAAAGCGCTGCTGAGCTTCTGGCGTACTAAGATCCCATTCTATGATCTCTTTCTCAAGGGCGGCAAGCTCCATTTAGAGCAAAAATACCAAATTGCAGGCATGTATGCCTGGCAGCTTCACGCTTCTCTCCCTAAAAATACTCACCCCACAGGGGAAAAAGTGTGGGAAGAAGTACTTAAGTGGGAAAAGGTAGAGCTACCGCCTTTGAGTCCAGGGTATGCCCGGGTGCGTCTGCTTGCTTCTGCTCTCAATAGGCGGGATCTGTGGATAGGGTTGGGACTATATCCGGGCATTCGGTACCCTGCTATTTTGGGGTCAGATGGCTGCGGTGAAGTCGTGGAAGTCAATGCACCTTCCGCACAGCAATGGATAGGTCAGAAGGTTATTCTCAACCCCAGCCTTTATTGGGGGGATGATGAACGGGTGCAGAGCGAACGCTATGAGATTTTGGGGATGCCCAGCCGAGGGACTTTTGCGGAATATGTAGATGTGCCCGTGGAGAATTTGCATCTGGTACCTTCTCATTTGACGGAGGTGGAGGCTGCGGCGGTGCCACTGGCGGGACTTACTGCTTATCGGGCGACATTTGTTCAAGGGGGTCTGAAGGCAGGGGAAAAAGTTTTTATCCCTGGTATCGGCGGAGGGGTCGCATTATGGGCACTTCAGCTGGCTGTGGCAGCAGGAGCAGAAGTCTGGGTGGCTTCCAGTAGCGAATCAAAGATAGCGACAGCTGTCCAACTCGGTGCTGCAGGGGGCATCCTTTATACTCAAGAAGGCTGGGTTCAGACCTTGCTGGAGAAAGCTGGTCATTTTCATCTCATCGTAGATGGCATAGGGGGGGAGGTTTTTCCTTCTTACCTTCACCTAATCGCCCCGGGTGGAAGGATCGTAGTATATGGAGCCACACGGGGGAATCCACCGATGATAGACCTGCGGCGCCTCTTCTGGAAGCAAGCTCACATCATCGGCTCCACGATGGGAAGTCCAAAAGATTTCGCTGCCCTTCTGGCTTTTATAGAAAAGACAAAGCTTCGTCCGCATGTGGAGACCATCTTGCCTCTTCAGGCCTTTCCCGCAGCCCTTATGCAGCTGTGGACAGGAAGTCAAATGGGAAAAATAGTTTTAGAACACTCTCAGCGGTGAGGGTTTTGTCGTAGAATTCTGTGTATATTTGCCTTGATATGAGAGCCCCATTAGTTATTGCAGTTGTAGTTGGCGCGCTTTTGCGCGCGCAGTCAGGGTGTGGCTTTTGTACTGTGAATAACGCCCTTCCACCCCGCACATTTGATCCCCCATTCCTCACCATAAATGCAGGTGAAGATGCAGAGGTGGTGATACAATTTGCGCTGCCAGAGACTATTCAGCGAGCTGGAACTGCCCTCTATCCAAACTTTGCCATTTTTGTAGACAGTCTTCGGCTGGATGGGGGAAATACTTACGTCTCCTTAAAAGGGAATCCCTCGGTTGCCCCAACATACAATAGTTCAAATCCTGCTGCGGGTGCCCTACGATTTGACCAGAATCATCGGTATAAGCAAGTGAATGACAATCCCCCCACCTACGCTAATGTGGTAGTGTATCAGAATCCTGGAGGCGGTTCTCCTTCCACCCCTACTCCGCCTCGTGGATGTGTGCGGGCTTGCATACGAGGCGTCTCCCCGACACCCCCAGGAGGAGCAGATACTTTACGCATATACCTCCGGGGATTTGTAGACCCAAATAGTATAAGCTTTGGCTTTTCCGGAATCACGGGGAATGATATTCCAAACAAGGACACTACGAACCTGATGCCGCGGCGCACAATACCTGCTTTTGGGACTATTGACTTGTGGGGTGATGTATGGACTTCATATCCTGTGCGCGTAATGCCTGGCACCACGACCAGTTTGTTCCACCCTGCCCTTTTAGGACTTAGTGTAATTCCTAATCCTGCGTGGGGCTCTGCAACACTTCGTTATGTGCTTGCCCGCCCCGCCGAGCTCAAGCTTCAAGTATTTACCCTTAGCGGGCAGATTGTGATATCTGAGAACTTGGGAGTCCGTCCAGCTGGTGAATCAAGGCATTCCATAACTCTGCCAGCTGGGCTGTATGTCGTTCATCTGGAAGCGGAGGGACACATCCTTCGTAAGCAATTAGCGATAGTTCACTAAAACCGCTTCTCTCTATTTTTCATCGGAGCGCCTCTCTCTGAGAGGCGCTTTGTGCTTTAATAGAAAAACAGGCGGGAGCTCAACCCGAAGGGAGCTCTACCGCCTGGGCTTGCTTCGTGTGGGCGGCTACTCTCAGTAACAAAGGTCTGAGGAAAGGCGGCTCCTTCCTATGACTTTTGGCTGAAAGGTGAGTATAGCTACCTAAGTGGAAAAAAATCCGACCTTAGTGGTAGAAGGGGATTTTGTTTAGCCCAAAAGTATGCGTGTGCTTGTGGCAATGAGCGGAGGTGTAGATAGCAGCGTCGCTGCCGTTCTTCTTAAGAAGGCAGGCCATGAAGTTATCGGGCTTACGATGAAGACTTGGAGCTATGAAAGCGCCGACCTTCCTAAGCGGAAAAACACTGGCTGCTGCAACTTAGACGATATCAACGATGCCCGTAGTGTGGGAGTCGCCTACGGCTTCCCGCATTATGTACTGGATCTGCGGGAGGAGTTCGGGCAGGCTGTGATAGAGCATTTCGTCTCGGAATACCTTGCGGGGCGCACCCCTAATCCCTGCATTTTGTGCAATACCTACATCAAATGGGATGCCCTCCTACGGAGAGCTAAGCAGCTGGGGTGTGATGCCATAGCAACAGGACATTATGCTCGCATTGGTCAGCAAGGGGGGCGGTATTTCATCCGCCGAGCTGCAGACCTTACGAAGGACCAATCATATGTGCTGTGGGGTTTATCACAGGAGGTTCTGGCTCAGACGATATTTCCTCTGGGAGAGCAGACAAAAGCCCAAACCCGTCTTCTTGCCGCCCAATGGGGCCTTAGCCGCGTCGCAGAGAAGAAGGACTCCTATGAGATATGCTTCATTCCAGAGGGAGATTATCGGAAATTCTTGGAGAAAAAGGCTCCAGACCTTATAGAGTCTCTCAAAGGAGGGCCTATCCAACATGTAGAAGGATATATTGTAGGTACGCATGAGGGTTATCCGTTTTATACTATCGGGCAGCGGCGCGGCTTACCTGCATTAGGAAAGCCTCATTATGTAATAGATATCCAGCCAGAAACAAACACTATCGTCATTGGACCGGAGGAATACTTACATCAGCGGGTGTTGTACATGCGAGACATAGTCTGGCACAAGTACCCCTCGCTGCCATATGAGGGATATCCCGTCCATGTGAAGATAAGGCATATGGATCCCGGACACACTGCCCGCCTTTTTACCCTATCCGAGACTCGGCTCAAGGTAGTTTTTGATGTAGGGGTCAAGGCTATCACGCCCGGTCAAGCTGCGGTCGCCTACGAAGGGGATGATCTCCTTGTAGGGGGATGGATAGAGCGAGGCGAATCTTATGCTTAGGCTCAGGCAGGAGGCGAATCCGCAGTCAAG
>JANXDD010000069.1 GCA_025059915.1 Bacteroidia bacterium
GTCCTCTTTACCCAATGCACAAAGGGGCTTATAATGAAAGCTTGCCTCCGATTCCGTATGATCCTCAAAAAGCTGCTCAGCTTCTGGACGAAGCAGGCTGGAAAGATTCTGATGGAGATGGGGTCAGGGAAAAAGTTATAGATGGCAAAAAAATCCCTTTAGAGTTTGACATTTACGTGAATGCGGGAAATGAAGTGCGCCTTCAAATTGCTCAGATTATCAAGCAGGAGGCGGAAAAAGTAGGCATGAAGGTGAATATCGTGTCCTTAGAGTGGTCCGTTTTCTTAGAGAGGACGAAGAAACATGACTTTGACGCTTATATCGGTGCGTGGGTGGGAAGCCATAACCCCCAAGACCTCAAGCAAATTTGGCACACTCAAAGCTGGGCAGAAGGCGGCTCCAACTATGTAGGTTTTGGTAACTCCCAGACAGATGCCATCATAGAGGAGATTCGTCAGGAGCTAAATAAAGAGCGCCGAGATTCTTTGTATCGCATCTTTCATAAGATAGTGTATGACGAGCAGCCGTACATCTTTTTAAGTGCGCCTTTGGAACGGATTGCTATTCATCGGCGCTTCCGCAATGCGTATGTAAGTGCGATTCGGCCTGGGTTCTTCCCAGCAGGCTTTTGGACACCACGGAACCTCGTACGCTACGGTAAATCTGCAGCAGCTCCATGACAGCGTATCTTTTACGGCGACTACTTTTTTTCATTCCTACTTTATTTATCATTACGCTGCTGTCATTTTTGATTAGCCAGTCTGCTCCGGGCGATCCGGTGGAGCAGATGCTTGTGGGGCGAGCAGGCAGTGGAGGAGAGCAGCTGGCAGAGCGCCAAGCCACCCTCCAAGCCTACATAGAAAAGCGGCGAGAACTTGGATTAGACCTTCCCATATTCTACTTTGCGATAGTGCCTTTGGCAGAGCCGGATACCCTTCATCGCATTCCTCAGGTGCCTGTGCAAGAGGCTCTTCGCCGCCTTACTTACAAGTTCGGCAATTGGGAAGCTGTCCAGGAGGTGTATAGGGCTTATCTGCAGTTAGACTCGGCTTTTTATGCTTCGTTAGGAGACACAGCATGGGGGGAGAAAAAGACGGAGGCCCGAGCTCTTTTGACCCTTATTCCCCAAGAAAAAGACTACGAAGAGCTTCGCTACCATCTTAGGCGCCTAAAAGATATGCTTCTCCCTGGACTGATGCCCTACTACTCCGCTCTCGCAGCTGCTGTAGAGGCCCTCCCTCAAAAAGCTCAGCGATGGAAAGTGTACGTGCCCTCTATTCACTGGTACGGCACGCAAAATCAATATCACCGCTGGCTTATGGGACTACTTAGGGGGGACTTTGGGATTTCTTATCAAGATAAGCGTCCGATAGCCCAGAAGCTCGGCGAAGCCGTGCGCTGGTCTATCGTGATTAATCTCATCTCTATCATTTTAGCCTATGTGATAGCTATTCCGCTGGGGGTGAAGTCAGCTGTGGAGCGAGGCTCGCTGAAAGACCGCATGATTACGCTCACTCTTTTTATGCTGTATTCCCTTCCCAGCTTCTGGGTGGGGACGATGGCGATTGTATTTCTATGTGGTGGAGACTACTTAGCTATTTTCCCGCCGGGGGGAGTTCAGAGCACAGAACATTCGGCGGAATGGGGATTCTTTCAGCGTCTGGCAGACTGGGCGTATCATTTGACGCTTCCTATACTGGTATATACTTATGGGTCTTTGGCGTTTTTGAGCCGGCAGATGCGGACCGCTCTATTAGAGACACTTCAGCAGGATTACATTCGCACTGCGCGGGCAAAAGGACTACCTCAACGCCTTGTCGTGTGGAAGCATGCCTTTAGAAACTCCCTCATCCCTATCATCACTCTTTTAGCCTCCGTCTTTCCTGCCATGATAAGCGGTTCTGTGATTTTGGAGACGATTTTCTCTATTCCAGGGATGGGCTTTTTGAGTTATGGAGCTATGGTGGCGCGAGATTATCCAGTAATTATAGCGGTTTTTACGATTGGGGCGGTGCTTACGCTGGTGGGGATTTTGGTGGCAGATATTCTTTATGCTGTCGTAGATCCGCGGATTAGCTACACAAAACGCTGATGGTATGCCGTCTCCCTCTATATCTCATTCTCCTGCGGCTCGGGCATGGGAAGCCTTCAAGAAAAATAAGCCCGCTTACTGGTCCCTGCGAATAGTGATATTATTGGCGATTATTGCCCTGCTGGCTGACTTTCTTGCGTACAATAAGCCTATCGTGGCTTCTTATCAAGGGCGCATTATTTTTCCTGTGTTAAGGGACTATGGGGAGAGCCTTTTTGGAGCAAAGCTGTGGGAGCCTGAGCTGAGGAAGGCTAACTGGCGCCAGCTAAAGCTGGATTGGGCTATTTGGCCTCCTGTGAGATATGCACCTGATGAGCTGGACCTGGCTAACGCTCCCGCTGTCGGACCTTTTGATGAGCAGATAATAAATAATCCCTGGGAGCGTCATTTTCTGGGTACAGATAATCTCGGACGCGATCTTCTCAGCGGGCTTATTCATGGGACTCGGATTTCTCTGACGGTTGGACTAGTGTCGGTGGGCATCTCGGCATTTATTGGGATTCTGTTGGGGGCGCTGGCAGGCTATTTTGGGGATAATACCCTTCAGGTGAGTCGGGCCTCTCTCTGGTTTGGGCTGCCAGGGGCTTTTCTGGGACTTTACTACGGCTTTTATATAAGGCGCTATGCTCTGGGGGAAGCTCTGGGGGAGGGATTTTTTCCCTTCTTAGGAAGCTTAGCGGTGTCTATTTTTATCTTTGCTGGGGTAATGGCACTAGTGTGGCTTCCTTCTCGGCTGGTCAAGCGTACCGCATGGGGAGGGAAGCGCATCTATCTATGGGTAGATTTGACGATTAGTCGCCTGATAGAGGTCATGATTTCTCTGCCCACGACGCTACTCATTTTTACCGTGGCAGCGATTGCTAAGCCGAGTTTATTTTTAGTCATGGCGGTTATTGGGCTTACTTCTTGGACAGGTATAGCGCGCTTTACACGAGGAGAAATGCTAAAGGTGCGCAACTTAGATTACATTCAAGCTGCGCGGGCCATAGGATACTCAGACCTGCGCATTATGTTCTTTCATGCTTTGCCAAACTCTCTTGCGCCTGTGCTTGTTTCTATTGCGTTTGGGATTGCTTCGGCTATTTTGGTGGAGTCTGGATTGAGCTTTTTAGGCATAGGGGTGCCGCCTACGACGGTAACTTGGGGTTCTCTTCTTTCTGCGGCTCGTAGTGCTACGGGGGCATGGTGGCTGGCTGTGTTTCCGGGGCTGGCTATTTTTACTGTCGTTACTCTCTTCAATCTCTTAGGAGAGGGCATTCGGGATGCCATAGATCCACGGCTGCAGGAGAGTTGAGCTTAGGGGGGATAATTTTTCTGCTTGTGTGGGTTATTCTTCTGGGGATTTGGCTTGTCCGTTTGCCAGTAGATAAGCTGTATGCGAATAAAGCATGGGTTTCCCTCTGGATCACGAGCAGGGTGATTTTGCGATTGGGAATGGGAGTCTTTGGGGTTTTAGCATGGGAGAGCTATCGTAATCCATCCCCTCCGCCAGCATATGTGCTTATCATAGAGAACGGCTGTCCAGAAGCCTGGCAAGGAGGATATGTGATAGCGCAGCGGCTTTTCCGCCAAGGGGAGCGGTGCGGCTTATTGGCAGTAACCCCGCGCTCGGCTTTCTGGGCGATTCCTCCAACCGCTGACTCGGGTATGTTTTTCAAGCTGTATGCTCTATTGGAAGAAAAAGTGCTGCCTCGCTCGCAATCCCTTTCTGAGGCAGCGGCGCTTTCCCAGCTTCGTCCCTTTTTGCAAGAGGGGAGCATAGGAGCTCTTCTCTGGCTTGGGAGATTCCAGTCAGCCTCTAAGGAAGGAATGTATGTGCCTTTCTGTCAGGATAAAGCCATAGATGCTCACGCTTTATCTCTTCCTTCTCTTTCTGTGCCAGAAAGTGTATGGTACGGCTTAGGATTTCTCCTGTGTGCTGGACTCCTCCTCATTGGGGAAGGGTATTTTTACTTCATGCGGAAGCACTTGCCCCTGCGCCTGCAAGCGTAGCACTTCTACTAAGGGGTTTATTCTACGCAGGTATTCCCACCGCTCATCAGAGGTATAGGGATGGTCTTTGACTTCGGGAAAAGCCTCCGGCTTAGCCCGCAAAACGACACGAATATCCTCTCTTTTTAGAGCTTTCCGTAAAAAGCTTTCTAATCCTGAAGCTTGAAGCCTGTACATGGCGATATGAGACTCATGGGGCACCCAGATTTCTACTTGAGTATTTTGGGTGGAGTATTTGCCTTGGGAAAGGTATGCTGCCAGCTGAGGGCTACTTTCTGGACTTTGTTGATAGGATTGGAAGGCTTCTTTCCACTGCTCAGGGGTGGGGGGAGACTGGGTAGGAGCCGTTATGACTTTTTTTTTGCCTCCTCTAAGGTTCTGGGTATGCTTGGGCGCTCGCTAAGGGTGCTCGGACGAGCAGCTTGAGAAATAGAGGGTGAGGGCATAGGAGCTTCTACTCGGAGAGCCTGATAGAGAAGGGCTATTTTGAGAATCGTCGTTTCTAAGGCAATATTTGGAGAGCGGGTGTAGCTAAGCCGCCGCTCCCCCTCAAGGAGTAGATCTATAGCATGCAGTAGAAAGGCTTCGCTATATCGGGGGGCTTCTTCTTTATATCGCAAGCGGTGGTGAGGAGGAATGCCTTCCCCCAGGGCAGAAGGCTGGTACTTTGCTAAAAGAAGGTAGCGAAAATGATCCAGAAGCCCCAAAAGCAGGGTTGTAGGTTCATACCCTGCTTCTATGTAGCTGCGCAAAGTTTTGAGGGCATCTTCTGCGCGCCATTGGACGAGCGCTTCGCTTAGGGTGAAATAAGCATCATAGTCTAAGGTCTCTAACGCTTCCAACACCCCTTCATAAGAGAGCTTGCCGCTTGTACGGCTTACCAGCTGATCAAAAAGGCTCAGAGCATCTCGCAGTCCCCCTTCTGATTTAGCAGCGATGAGGAAAAGTGCCGCTTCTTCCGCCTCTATGCCTTCTTGCTGAGCGATATAAGCGAGGCGCTTAGTGATCTCTTCTGTAGGTATGCGCCGGAAGTCAAAGCGCTGGCAGCGGGAGAGAATGGTCGGCGGGATTTTATGCTTCTCGGTAGTGGCTAAGATGAAAATCACATGGGGTGGAGGCTCCTCCAAAGTCTTAAGAAATGCATTGAAGGCAGCGGTGGTAAGCATGTGAGCCTCATCTATGATATAGACCTTGTAGCGCCCCTCAGGGGGAGAAATCTGTACCTGGTCTACGATGAGACGAATATCATCTACGCTATTGTGAGAAGCGGCATCCAGCTCAATCACATTGAGAGCCCGTCCCTCAGCGAACCGCCTGCAGTAGTTACAGGTACCGCAGGGGTCCCCTTCTGGAGTAGGATTTTCGCAATTGACGGCTTTGGCGAGAATGCGAGCACAGGTGGTTTTTCCAACTCCACGAGGACCAAAGAAAAGATAAGCATGAGCTATCTTGCCGCTACGGATTGCATTTCTCAGCGTTTGGACTACGAATGGCTGTCCAACAACATCCGCAAATGTGCTTGGGCGATACTTTCGGGCGGAGACTTGATGCGCCACACAGCAAAGCTACGACAGACAGAGCCGATTCTAAAACCTTAATGACTTAGCTTAATTAGCCTCCACACTACATGCCCTACACCCCCTATTCCCCCCACCAGTAGGCCCCATGGGGAAGTATGGAAGTACTTATCGCTCAAGTATCCTCCTAAAAGCCATACCGCCAATATGCCTAAAATCTCAGTGCCCAGCATAAGCCCCCGTCGCCACTCATTGGACGGGCTGGGCTTCCGCATACAGGGCCTCTATGGCTTCTTTGTACTTAGCAAGGAGGACTCGCCGCTTGAGCTTGAGCGTAGGCGTAAGCTCTCCGCCCTCTATCGTCCATTCCTTCGTAAGGAGGACAAATTTCTTCACCCGCTCAAATTGAGAGAATTGCTCATTGATTCGGTCCACCTCACTTTGGATAAGCTCTACAACTCGGGGATGATGCACTAACTCTTCTCGGCTGGCAAACTGAATGCCATTTTCTTGGGCCCATTTTTCCAGCGCAGGGAAAGCAGGAACTAAAAGAGCTGCCGGAAACTTTCTGTATTCTCCGACGACCATCGCTTGTTCTATGAAGAGGGAGCTTTTGAGGGCGGATTCTATGGGTTGGGGGGCGATGTATTTCCCACCAGCGGTTTTGAAGAGCTCTTTTTTACGGTCTGTGATGTAAAGAAAGCCGTCCTTATCCAGCTTTCCAATGTCGCCTGTATAGAACCAGCCATCTTTGAGCACTTCTGCAGTGGCTTCTGGATTCTTATAGTAGCCTACCATGATGTTGGGGCCGCGCACAACGATTTCTCCTTCTCCAGGATTGTAGCCTTCCAAGGGCTCTATACGAACTTCCACCCCGGGAATAGGTTTGCCCACAGAACCTAAGCGATAATGGTCAAATGTATTTACGGATATGACGGGCGAAGTCTCCGTAAGTCCATACCCTTCCATGATAGAGATGCCTGCCCCCCAGAAAGTATGCGCCAAATACTTCGGCAGGGCAGCCGCTCCCGTAACAATCAGCTCTACATTTCCTCCCAGGGCTTGCTTCCACTTTTTGAACACCAATGCCCGAGCCAGAGCAAGCTGGAGGCGATAACCTAAAGGATAGGTTTTTTCTGGGTCATACTCCTTCACGAGATTGAGCGCCCAGAAAAAGAGGCTTCGCTTGATGCCTGTAAGAGATTGCCCTGTTGCCATGATGCGTTCATACACCTTTTCCAGTAGGCGGGGGACAGAGGTGAAAACATGAGGTTTGACTTCTTGAAGGTTCTCACGAATAGTGTCTAAGCTTTCTGCATAATACACCCCGATGTTCATTGCCAGATAAGTATAGAACACCATGCGTTCAAAGCTGTGATTGAGGGGCAGAAAGCTTAGGGCTTTGATGGGCTTGGTGTGGCGAGGAAGGAGGTTCAAGGAGCGCACGGTCAGAACATTAGAGACGATGTTATAATGGGTCAGGATGACGCCTTTGGGAGTGCCTGTGGTACCTGAAGTATAGAGAAAAGTAGCCCAATCGTCTGGCTTGACAGCTTCTTTGTAGGGGGTCAGATCAGTTTGGTCCCCGTCGCTTAGCTTGAGGAACTCCTCCCAGGAAGCTGTACCTGGTTCAGGATCAAATACATACACCTTTTCTATAGTGGGGCAGGCAGAAAGGATGGAAGAGATTTTTTGCCATATTTCTCCCCCCGAGCAGAAAAGGAGCCGGCTCTCCGAATGCTGGATGATGTATTCATAGTCTTTTGCAATGGAGTTTGCATACATAGGGACTACGATAGCTCCTATTTGGACCGCTCCGAGGTCTAAGAAGTTCCACTCAGGGCGATTGGGTGATACTAAGGCGATGCGATCTCCTTTGCGGATACCCAGTTTGAGGAGGGAGCGGCTTACTTTATCGGCTATTTCGGCGACTTCTTGGGTGCTATAAGTGCGCCATCGTCCTTCCTTTTTAGCTGCGATGGCATCAGGCCTTCCACCTTTCTGAAGCTGTTCTGCGAGAATATCGTGTAGTCGTTTTATTTCCATACGGCAAAGATAACCTAAATGCTCTCTCCTTTCCGAACCTGCGCACCAGTCTTTTCAAGGGCGGCTATGGCTTCCCTCAGGAACTCGTGAATCTCTTCTTCGCTGAGGGTGTGATCACTTTGAAGGTAAAGGCGCAGTCCATAGCTAAGCCGTCCTTCTTTATCTTGGTAGCGATCAAAAGGTTCTATGCGCCGTAAGTAGGGGTGCTGGAGGCTTTCTAAAGCCCCTATCAGAGTCGCATAAGTAACTCCCGCAGGAACGTACAAGCTGAGGTCCTTCACTACTACCGGATGATAAGATATGCCAGAAAACATGGGAAGTCTTCGGTGAGCCCTGTCTAACATAGTTGTATTCAGCTCAGCTGCAGCGACGAGCTCACCTTTGAGCTGAAATGGTTTGAGAAAGCTTTCTGAAATATGCCCTGCCACTCCTAAAAGTTTATCTCCGCTGTAGAAAGCTACTCCCTCTCGCCAGAGTGTGGAAGGGGTAAGGGGCTCTTCTCGGCAAGGAGCACCCAGCCGCTTGAGGAAAGTTCGTATGACTGCTAAGAGGTATTCTAAGGGGACGCTTTTGTGTCCTAAAAGCATGTGCGGCGGGCGGCCCCATCCCCACAGACCCAGCCGCTCCTCTTCTTTTTCCGCCCCATACACTCGTCCCCATTCAAAAGCCCAAAAGCTGACCGCTCCATGATTGCGATTATGGAGTAAAACCTCTAAGCCGCTTCCAATCAGAGAGGTTCGCAAGTAGGCAAGCTCTTCGTAGAGAGGATTAGCTAAACGAATGGGAGAAAGGCTGCCATTTTCAATCAGGTGATTTTTTCCTACAAGGGAGTTGGTCCGAATTTCATATAGCCCCATTCCTGTAAGTACCTCTGAGAGAGCATGTTTCAGCTCAAAGCGTATATCTTCTGCACTGAAGTGGGGATAGGGACTAGCGGGTTGAGGCTTGGGAGGAAGGGAATCCCACCCTTCTATTCGCAAAAGCTCCTCTGCAATATCGGCGGGGCGCTCTACATCCAGTCGGTAGCGAGGAACTTCTACTTGCCACACCTCTTCAGAGCTGGGGGTGATTTTGATGTCTAATCTTTCCAGCACTTGACGGGTTCTTTCAGCGGGAAGGGGGAGGCCTGTCAGCTGACGTAGCTTTGGCAGGGATATAAGGAATTTGCGGGGGGCCGTATAGCTGGTTACATGGGACTCTACATAGTGAGAAACCTGCGCTTGAGGGTAAATTTTTTGAAGGAGGGTGGCGGCCGCTTCAGCAGCCCAAGGGACTTTATCAGGGTCAGTGCCCCTTGCAAACCTATAGCTGCTTTCTGTATTGAGCCCCAAACGCCGGCTCGTACGACGAATCCAAGCTGGAGAAAAATATGCCGACTCTATAAATACCCTGCGTGTTTGAGAAGAAATAGAAGTTCTTTCACCCCCCAATATGCCACCTAAACAGGCTGCTCCCTCTTCATCCGCAATCACAATGTCTCCTTGCCGGAGAAAAAGGCTCTGACCACCAAGGCCTTTCATTTCTTCTGAAGATTCCAGAGGAAAAACTCTCAACCGATTCCCTCTAAGCTTGTCTGCATCAAAAGCATGAAGGGGCTGGCCATACCCGAGGAGGATATAGTTTGTAACATCTACTACTGGATGAATGCTGCGCATGCCTAAGGCTTCTAACCGATAGCGTATCCATGAAGGGGTGGGTACATTCGGCTCAATGTCAGTTACATAAATCCCCCCATACCGAGGGCAGCTCTCTGGATGAGGAACCTCTATAGTGAAAGGAAAATCAATCCGCTCTCCTTGAACCTTCCATTCTGGCAGGATGAGGGCTGTGCCTGTAAGCGCCGCATACTCTCGGGCTATCCCCAAATGACTCAAGGCATCTCCTCGGTTAGGCGTTACACTAATCTCCAAAATGATATCCTCATAGTCCTCCAGAACGCTGATAAGCGGAATCCCTATCGGAACCTCTGAGGGAAGGCGCAGAATACCATCAGCATCACTTCCTAAACCCAGTTCTGCTTCAGAGCAGACCATCCCCTCTGAGAGGATTCCCCGAAAAGCTCGGGCCTCTATCGGTTTCCACTGTCCATCTTTTAGGACGCGTGCTCCGGGTAAGGCTACAGGCACCTTGTCCCCTATGGCGAGGTTTTGCGCACCAGTAATAATAGAGCGGGTTTGCCCTGCTTCTATCTGCACTTTTAGGAGGAAAAGCCTGTCAGCGGCTGGATGGGGAGCTATATCCACAACTTCTCCCACGATGATATCCTTTAGAGCTTCTGGTAAGCGGCGATAGGGAAAGATGCTTTCTACTTCTAACCCCGCACGGGTCAATCTTTCTGCAAAGCTCTCTACAGATTCCGAAATAGTAATCAGCTCCTGAATCCATCGCCACGATATTCGCATGACGCAAAGGTAGAAGCCCTTCTCTGGGTCTGGGACAGGGGAACCGTTGGCTTCACAGGGGGTTGTCGCTGCTGAGGGCATGTGGATAGTGGGGGATTTTGCCCAGCCTTACTCCCTGACAGAGAATGAACTCAGCGTCCATTTGCAACCTATTTACCCAGAACCACGTATCTTTGCCGTGTCGTGGAGAAATATGACCTTCATACGGGCCCTTATGGGCTTATGGTTCTCTCTGCTATGGGCACAGACGATTACCACAAGCGAACCGACTCTGCAGGTATGCGGTTCGGCGCAGACCTTCCAGGTTACGGTCGCTAATACGACACCTAATCCTCTTTCAGGCGTCCAGCTGGCAGTTCAAATGCCACCTGGCGTGCTCTATCAATCTGGCAGTGTCACGCCGCCGGCTACTTTAGTGTCAGCCTCACCCCAGAACCAGCCAGTATTTGCTTTGCCTAATCTTTCTCCAGGGCAGTCGGTTACCTTCACTTATCAGGCCTATGCCGGCTGTGATGTGCTTCCCTTCTTAGCAGATCAGAACAATGAGGTCAAAAACACTTACACT
>JANXDD010000006.1 GCA_025059915.1 Bacteroidia bacterium
CAACCCTCACCCCACCTCCACCCCAAACTGTTCCCTCACCCACTGATTATGTTCTCCAAGCTTCGGCACATCCACCGAGGCCCCTTCCTCAAAGCTCAAAATCCTTTCCCGCCAAATCCCCGCCGCCCATGGCATCTCTATCACTTCCTCAAACTCATAGACTGGCGATACGCAAAACTGATTGCCTTCCAATCGCTGTCGCCACTCCTCCCATGTCGCCCCTGCGAATATCCTCTCCATCTCCCGATGAGGAAAGGGATCTCCCATACTACGTCCGTATGACGAAAGGTCTGGGCGCCCAAGAAAGGTACAGAGCTCGTGCCAGAATTTCTCTTCTATCGCTGCGACCGCGATGTACCGTCCATCTGCCGTACGATACACCCTATAGCTCGGCATCGCCCCAGAGAGGAAATCTAACCCAGCGGGAGGCACCTTACCCCCAAAAAGGCGGTATAGATGGGCAGTTGAAACGCTCCATCGTAGCATCTCCTCCCGCATAGCCACCGCTATGTAGCAGCCTTGACCAGTTAGAGCCTGGCGATAGAGTGCAGCAAGAAGACGAATCAGCGCAGAGGCCGTCCCTCCAAGAAGATCTCCCACTAAAAAGCCTGGCACAATAGGGGCAGCATCAGGTCCGGATCGCAACCGGCTCAAGACTCCACTCTCTGCAAGAAAGTTTAGATCATGCCCAGGGCGCCCATCAGCAAAACCCATGACATTTACATAAATCAAATGAGGATGGTCCTGAAGGATGCGCGAAGGAGATAACCCAATTTCCACCTGAGTCTGAGGGCGATAGTTTGTAAGAAGTATCTTGGATTGCGCCAGCAGCTGCGGCAGAACCTGAAAAAGGTGGTCAGAAGTAACCGCTACGCTCCGTTTCCCTCGATTGACTAAATCAAAGAGCTCAGTTCCTCGTAGAGAATCTCCTCGTGGAAGGATTTCTACCTTTATGACTGTAGCTCCCAAGTCCGCCAGGATAGCTCCTACTAAGGGCGCCGGTAAAAGGCGCGCCATTTCTACCACGACTACTCCCTCAAGCGGTTGCATGTAGATTGACCCTAAGAGCTCGCTCCGCTACTAATCCACCGAGATAGCCTACCACTGCTCCCACCATCCCATACCACAGGGAGTGGACAGGCGTTCCGATAGCTTTCATGAGGTAGTAGGCTCCTACACCTGCCAGCATACTGGCTATGGCGCCGTAATTGCTCCTCCAATGGGGAAAGTGAAGCCCCACTACCATCGGCACGAAAAGCGTTACGAGACTGAAAATGGAAGATTCAGCTACCAGCTCATAGACATTTCGCTCGTACAGTGCCATGATGAGGCAGATGAGAGCTACAAGGAGCACAGAAAGTCGTGCTCGCCCCAGAGGAGAAAATCGCTGCCACCTTCCCAGTACGTTTTCTGCCAGAAGGGCTGCTGGGGCCAGGATCCCCCCACTGGCAGAACTCATAATGGCAGAAATAAGCGCCCCCCAGAAAAGTACTTGTACCCAAGCTGGCATATAAGCCTCCACAAGCCTCAAAATCGGTGCTACCTCTCCCCCTTCTCTCAGCCATTCGGGATGGTATAGTCGTACGAATATGCCCCCAATCAGAGGCAAAAGTCCTATCGTCAGATACAAAATAGAAGCAAGTACAGCGGCCCGCCTCGCCGTCTTCTCACAACGGGCAGAAACCACCCGCTGGTACATGTCCTGCTGAGGAAGAGAACCCAGCCCAATCACCATCCACCCAGCCAGATAGTTAAGCCACGAAACCCCATCAGCAGAAGGAAAAAACTGAAGAAAATCTGTCGGAAGCTCCCCTAACCGAGCATGCCATCCCGACGGAAAGAAAAAGACAAGTATGACCAAACCCACTACGATAATAACATTTTGAAGAAGATCCACAGCAGCCACTGACCACATGCCCCCCCAGAAGGTATAGGACAAAATCAACAAAGTCGCTATCGCAATCGCCCACCCAGAAGGAATGCCAAAAAAATGAGTAAGAACCTGTCCCATAGCCACCAGCTGTGCCGCTATCCACCCGAAATAAGAAATAATCATCAGGGGCGTAGCTATCCGCTCCGTCCACCGCCCAAAGTACAATGAATAAAAATCCCCAAAGGTGCGCACTGGCATTCTGTAGAAGGGCTTTGCCAGCCAAACCCCCACCAGAAAGAGACATAGAGCACTCCCAAAAGGATCCTCAATCACCGCCAGAAGTCCCCCTTCTGCAATTGCGCTGGAAGCTCCGAGAATGGTCTCCGAACCGAACCATGTAGAAAAAAGAAGCGACATGCTCCACAAGAGAGGCAGCCGCCGCCCCGCCACTAAAAAGTCCTGACTATTTTTCACCCGAAGGGCTGCCCACGCCCCCACCCCTATAGACAGAAGTACATACCCTAAAACTGCCCAACCCATCAGCGGAAAAAGTCTCGCACCGCTTCTACAATGTAGGCAAGCTGATCTTCACTCAAGAAAGGATGCATAGGTAGAGAAAGAACCTCCCGAGAAAGGCGCTCAGCATTCGGAAAGCTCCCTTCTGGATAAGCAGGCGTCCGATAAGCAGGCTGCAGATGCAAAGGCTTGGGGTAATAAACCATCGCTGGAATCCCCCGTTCAGCTAAATACGCTCTCAATGCGTCTCGTCTTCCATCTAACACCCGCAAGGTGTACTGATGAAAGATATGCGTACTCCACAGCATACGCCGAGGGATTTGTAGCTCTGGAATGTCTTTGAGGTAACTATCATAAAAATCTGCTGCTGCCCGCCGCCGTGCATTGAACTCATCTAAATAAGGCAGCTTCAGCCGGAGGATAGCTGCTTGCAAACTATCTAAACGTGAATTCACCCCAACCTCCACAAATTCATACAAAGTATCCTGTCCATGATTGGCAATCCGACTAAGTCTTGTCGCCCTTTCCCGAGAAGCTGTAATTACAGCTCCACCGTCCCCGTAGCAGCCTAAGTTTTTAGACGGAAAAAATGAGGTGCAGCCAATGTCTCCTATAGTTCCTACCTTCTTTCTTTCTCCAGAGGGGAAGATATATTCTGCCCCCAGAGCTTGGGCGGCATCTTCTACGACCGCAATACCTTTTTCACGAGCGAAAGACAGAATCTCTTCCATCGGAGCAGCCTGTCCAAAAAGATGCACAGGAATAATAGCCCTCACTTCAGGGCTCCAAGCGTCCTCTAATGCTTCAGGTAGTATATTGAAATGGTCCAGCGATACCTCCACCCATCGGACTTGTAGGCGCAAAAGAGCTGCTACTTCCGCCGTAGATACATACGTAAATGCTGGCACCATTACCGCATCTCCTGGCTGAAGGTCCAGGGCCATGAGGGCCAGCTGAAGGGCATCTGTCCCATTAGCACAGGGGACTACCGTGCTCCCTCCCAAATAGTTACTCAGCTCCTGCGCAAACTTCTGCACCTCAGGGCCGCGAATGTATTGGGTGTGATTGAGGACTTCTGAAAGCGCCGCCTCTATCCGCGGCCCAAAGAATCGCCGCTCCAACTCTAAATCAACCATCCGAAGAGGCCTCATAGCGTCCAGTAATGAAACCCTTCCCACTGCATCCCCCTATAAATCCCCTTTATATCCACAATAAGAGCCTGCGGCTTACCCCAGCGCTTGAAATCGGAAAGTGAAAGCTTCCGATACTCTGAGTGAGCCACCGCTATCACTATCGCATCATACACTCCCTCTGCGGGACGAACCAGCTCTATACCGTACTCCGCTTTGACCTCCTCTGGGTGAGCATAAGGGTCCGTTACATCTACCACAGCCCCATGGGCTCTAAGAGTCTGAATTAGGTCATACACCTTTGTGTTGCGAATATCAGGCACATTTTCCTTGAAAGTAAAGCCCAGAACCAGTATTCTCAACGGCGGATAAACATGAAGCTGAGTGAGCTTCTGGAGAATGCGTTCGGCAAGATATCGTGGAAAATGGTCATTAATCCGTCGCCCTGCCAGAATTACCTGAGGATAGAAGTTCATGGCTGTAGCCTTGTAGGTCAGATAATAGGGATCCACTCCAATGCAGTGCCCCCCAACTAAACCAGGAACATATTTGTGAAAGTTCCACTTTGTCCCCGCAGCCTCTAACACATCATACACACTCAAGCCCATTTCCTGAAATAACATTGCAAGCTCATTCACTAAGGCTATGTTTAGGTCTCGCTGGGTATTCTCTATGACCTTAGCCGCTTCAGCCACACGGATAGAAGGAGCCTTGTGAAGGCCTGCCTGGATGACCTGACCATAAACCTGGGCTATCCACTGCAGCCCTTCAGGCGTATAGCCAGAGACTATTTTTATGATTTTTTCTATGGGGTGCTCGGGATCCCCTGGATTTATTCGCTCAGGAGAGTAGCCCAAATGAAAGTCCTTTCCTGCTTTTAGCCCACTTTTTTCCAAAATGGGCAAGCAAACCTCCTCTGTACAGCCTGGATAAACTGTGCTTTCATATACCACTGTGTCACCGGGCTTGAGCACACGCGCCAGAGTTTCGCTTGCTGACTTGAGGGGGTCTAAATCCGGTACCTTGTAATCATCAATCGGCGTAGGAACGGCGACGATATAAAAGTTGGCTCTGCGCAGTTCGTTTTCATCCGAGGTAAATAGAAGGCCCTCTCGTTTTAGAGTCTCGGGAGGAAACTCTCCATTTCTATCTATACCTTCTCTAAGCTCCTCAATGCGCCTCTGAGAAATGTCATAGCCTATCACGGGGAAATGACGGCTAAAACTGACAGCCACAGGCAAGCCTACATACCCAAGTCCAACTACCCCAATCACTGGGGGCTCTGCAGGTCTCATTAGGCGCAAAGGTAAGTCCCTTCCCCTTTATCCACTTCGCAAACGGCTAAAAAGATATAAAAGCCCCGACAAAATCAAGCTAATAAGTATGCTTGTTCCCAAAGGAAAGTACAACTTCCATCCCGGTCGCTCAATTACTATATCCAGCGGCATCTGGGGCAGCCCCCTTTCCCCTATAAGCCACAAAAGCCCCCCTATCCCCGCAAGAGATAACCCCGCAATAACCAGTAGCTTACCAAGGGAAGCCATCTTATTCCCACGTTAGAGCAAAACGGTGCCAATACACCCGCCCCTCATGTACAAGTCGGAGAAAATAAACCCCTTCTGGTAGAGTAGGTGCAAGCCGCAATACTCCATCAGAAGGTATGACTCCTTCGCCGACAGCCCTTCCAATCAAGTCATATAGCCGATAAGCCGCCCCCGGCAGGGGAACATTCAGAGTCCCGCGAGAAGGATTGGGAGAGATTACGAGCTTATCCCCTCCGATACTCAGGGCTGTACTTCTGGACTCGTCTTTGAACTGAATCAGAACGGGTACAAAACTCGTTCCTGTTCCCACGGTTCTCGTGTTCCCTTGAACGCGCAGAAGAGGTATTCCTTGCCCTTGACCCAGCCACTCCAGCTCTATGAAACTCGTATCCCTCCGCTGGAAAGGTATTCCGTTGACGAAAATGGTATCCCGTTGATAGACCTTTCTCCACAGACGTAGCACTTGAAAAGTGCCATAAGGCGTCGTAAGCTGTCCATACCCATCTACTTTATGCAAGCGGTACCCGCGTTGAGAAAGGGTTACATTACCTGCATTGGGGATGGGGAAACTAATCCTTAGCCAGAAGGTCGTACTGTCTTGCCGGCCGTACTGCAGCGGTAACATATATATTTCATCTGGGTCCCGATAGCATTCCGTGATAGGCACTCCATTTACAGAGGCTCCTATGCCATGAACGGCCATTTGCTGATTGCTTTTTCTCAGAAAAGCATAGATATCCCGAATAGATATCCCTGACGCAGGGATAGAATCAGCTACTTTCAAAAAGAGGGCTTGAAAGGAGAAGTTCCCACATGAAAGCCCATACTGAGGCACTTGGGCGGGACTTTTCCACTCTATGGTAAATTGCGTGTCTGAAGGGAGCTGGGCAAAGTCCCATGTATATCCTGCCCCTGTAGCAAGAAAATCTAAACCTGGCCGGGGGCGACTTTGACTCACAGTATAGGCAGCTCCTGCAGAAGGAAGGTCAGAGGAGGTAATTTGTATCTGTGCCCACGCTACAAGCCCAAACCACAGGAGAAAAATTTGTACGCGCATCGTTACAAAGGTATGCTTTCTTTACGACGATGCAGTATTTAGCGTCGGCAGCCGAAGGCGTAGGCTATTGAGTACGACGGTCAAAGAGCTGAGAGACATTAGGAGGGCGCTTATCCCAGGGGAAAGCATCACTCCCGGTACCACTCCCATAGCCAGTGGTAGGGCTATGAGATTATACCCGAAAGCCCACCCTAAGTTCTGGACGGCTATGCGCCGCAAGCGAACGCTGAGTCCATATAACGCAGGCAAAGCCGACTCCGTATCTCGTAAAAGGGCAATTCCCGCACTGTGCGTAGCAGCGCCAGCACTCTTGTGCACGGCTATACCCACGTATGCAGTTTGAAGCGCAAGGGTATCATTTAGACCATCTCCTACAAAAGCCACCCTTTCCCCTGCTTTCTGCTTCTCTTCTATCCAGCGTGCTTTGTCAAAAGGCGAAAGGCCCTTATACACCTCTTCTATTCCCAACGCTTTAGCCACTCTTTCTGCCGTAGAAGAACTATCTCCCGTAAGAAGTACAAGCCGCTTACCCTGAGCCCTTAGGGAGGAAAGAAACGGAGCGAGCCCTGTCCGAATCTCATCCTCAAATGTGAAAACGCCGATAAGGTTCTCTGGCGTCGCTGCGACTATCGCAGGGGCATCTATCTGAGGAAGCCGAGGATGCTTTTCTGCCAGCCAGCGAGGACTGCCTACATAGAGCTTTCTGTCAGAAAATAGCGCAATAACTCCTTTCCCAGGTAGCTCCGTTACCTGCGGCTCTGGGACTGCCGGCAAAGCCTTTTCTGAAAGCCAGCTTACCAAAGCCTGAGCATAAGGGTGGGCACTTCGCCGAATAGCTGCAAGCAGGTAAGGAAGCCCTTCCTCAGCATATACAGTAGCAGAACTGACTTTTGCCCGTCCGTAAGTCAAAGTCCCCGTCTTATCAAACGCCCAAATAGTGGCCCGAGGAAGGCTTTCAAGCTGGCTTACTTCTCGCAGGAGCATTTGAGCCCCCGCCGCACTTCCAATGGCCATTTGTACAGCTATCGGCGTTGCCAGCCCCAAAGCACAAGGACAAGAAATAACTAACACACTCAGCATTCGTTCCCATGGAAAAAATCCTCCTTCCCCTCGTAGGTAATGATATCCTAAGGTAAGAAACGCCAGCCCAATAACTGTGGGAACAAAGACAGCAGATATCTGGTCAGCCAGCCGTTGTAGCCGAGCCTGGGAGCCCTGCGCCCGCTGTACCCGCAAAACAAGCTGAGCTAAAAATGTCTCTTGAGACGGCACCTCTACCCGCACCCGAACCCTCCCCGTAAGGTTATGCGTCCCTGCCCACACCCTATCTCCCACGGTTTTATCTACGGGAAGAGCTTCTCCTGTAAGTAAGCTCTCTGAAATAGAGGCCGTTCCTTCCATGATAATCCCATCGATGGGGACTGTTTCTCTCTCCCAGACTTCTACTATATCTCCTACTTGCAGGGACTGCGTGGGCACTATCTCTGTCCTCTCTCCACTAACCCGACGAGCCGTAGGCGCTGCCAGAGTAGAAAGGCTTTCCAATATAGACTGAGCCCTGTAACGAGCCTTTTCTTCCAAATACCGCCCAATTAGTACGAAAAATAAAATCTCTGCCCCCGCCGCAGCTGCATGACCATACCCCCCTGAGATAACCTCTACGGCTCCTAAGGATACACTTCCTAAAAGACCCATGGACACTAAGGTATCCATCGTAAGCTGCTTAATCTTCATCTGCTGCCATGCGGGCCGCAGAAAGTGAGAGCCTCCTATCCATAAAATCACAGCGGTAGCGAGAACAAAGTAGCTCCATCCCACCCATGCGGGAGCTTCCACCAAAGCAAAATGTAAAACCATGCCAACTCCAGCCGCAAAGCCAGCCCATACCACGTCTTTCAGGATGCGCTTCAAGTACCTCTGCCGAGCCGTAATTTGAGTTTGTGCATCTGGGAGGAGTTCATATCCAGCAGGAGAAAGGGCCTGTTGGAGCCTCTCAAAAGGAGCTATTTCTGTCTCGTGTTTCACTACCACCTCCTGCGTAGCGAAATGCACCTCAGCCTTTTCCACCCCCGGCACGTGTTCAAGAAGCGTCTGGACGCTGACGGCACAACTCTGGCAGGTCATCCCCACGACCTTATAGGTCGCCTCCACCATTGCCATGAGATGAACTTAACAAAAACTTGTTTGAGCCACTTTGGCACCTATTCTGCTCTCATGCAACCTACCTCATCGCAAATGGCGTATATTAGCCCCTGATGAAACGTTTGTTGCTTGGCGGTGCACTTGGACTGCTCTCTATCAGCTGGGGGCAAGAGATTATTCTCAGACGGGTTCAGAAAACTGCCGCTCTCACCCCTTCCTCGCAGAGAAATGAAGTCTCAACCCCGCTGTATCTAAAGGGCCGAGTACTGGATGCAAAGTCCCGAGAGCCGCTCATCGGAGCTTACGCTCGCATCCCCGGAAGCATCATAGGAGCCATCACCGATTCCAAAGGAGAATTCCGCATCCCAACTACCCTCACAGACCCTGTCGTAGTAGAAGTATCTTACATTGGCTACCAAACCCAACAGGTTACCATAGCGCCAGCAGGAGAGCAGAGCCCTTTCAAAGAAATTTTGCTGCAAGAAGAGGAGATTGTCGGTCAAGAGGTGATCATTTCTGCCTCTCGGGTGGAGGAGCAGTTCATGCGCACGCCTATTCAGGTATCTCAGCTTTCCAGTTTAGCTCTGCGGACGAGCCCTGGCATCCTTTCAGCGCAGACGCTTTCTTTCCTTCCAGGCGTGGATGTAGTTTATACCAGCTTCACTTTCCCCGTGGTCAATGCCCGCGGCTTCAACTTCACCCAAAATCCTCGCTTTATCAACCGAGTAGATGGGGTAGAAATGCAATCCACAGCGCTCAATATACCTGTCTTGACTTTTACTGCACCGCCCGAGATAGATGTAGCCAATGTGGAAGTCATAGCAGGCCCTGCATCCGCTCTCTACGGCCCTAATGCATTCAATGGGGTAATGCTCACAAGCCTAAAGGACCCCTTTCAATATCCCGGCCTTTCAGGCTATGTCCGATTGGGGATCAACCACATAGGAGAGAGCGAACGAGGAAGGCCGGCCCCCCTCTATGATCTGCAAGCCCGCTATGCCAAAAGCTGGAATAACCGCTGGGGTCTCAAAGTGGTTTTGCATGGACTTTTAGGAGAAGACTGGTGGGCGACAGATAGGAGTGATCGCGGAGTATATGCGGGCGCCCAGCCCCCCTATTCCACCCCTGGTCCTGAGAACCCAGGTTATGTTCCCGTCAACGGCTACGGCTACGATGCCCGAGCGTTCCTACACAACCTTCCCTTGACTTTTTTTGATGGTAGGCCCATTCCTGCCTTCTACCTAAGCCGAACAGGCTACATGGAATCCGAGTTAATCTCTACCCGAATGCAAATCGGCAAGGTTACAGGGGGGCTATTCTACCGATTCACTGACCAGCTGATGGGGCAGATTACTTTTCATGTAGCAAATGGGCGAACCATCTATCAAGCAAACACGCGCTATGCATTGCAGGACTTCGTGTATCAAGGCTATAAAGCAGAACTGACCCATAGTAGAGGGTTTCTCCGCCTTTACACCCTCCATGAAAACGGGGGTCGTTCTATGCCATTGGGTATCTTAGGAGCGAATTTACTGAATGTAGTTAAGCCACACACAGACTGGTTTCGTCATTATCTCCTCGCGTATGCAGGCTTCATTGATGGAAGCATAAGCCCGCAGGACAGGGCTGCATTTGAAGCTCATTATGGACGACCGGTTCCGCAGATGGGCGACCATGCGGCTGCTCGTTGGCTGGCTGACAGCGATACTCGGTTTTTGGCGACCCTTCCTTCCGTGGCTCGCGTAGCTTCATTTCTACCTGGTGGACGGTGGGATGTAGGTACCGCTCGTCCAGCACCTAATACTCCAGAACTCCGAAGGCTTGTGGATTCTTTGGCTCGGATACCTGTAACAAAAGGAGGAGCCCTATTAGTTGACAGATGTGCTCTCCACCATGCTGAAGCTCAGTATGAACTTCCCTCTGTCTGGAGTTTGCAAACTATCGTAGGTGGAAGCTTTCGTCTTTTTGAAATAGATTCTCGTGGAACCATCTTCGCCGATACTTTGGGAAGGCCTATTTACAACTGGGAAGCTGGCGCCTACCTTCAGACTCGCCGCGGCTTTGTTCAAGATCGCCTTCAACTTACCTTGGGAGCACGCTACGATTATCGGCAGTATTTAGTTGGGCAAGTAACCCCCAGAGCAGCTCTCAGCTGGAGCTGGGATAGGAAAAGTAACCATGTCTCCAGATTCACCTATCAGATGGGCTTTCGTAATCCCATCAATGAGGCCCTTTTCATTAATCTCCAGACAGATGCGCGCTTGATTGGTGCACTTCCGCAGACTGATAAGGCTTTGGGTATAGCTGGCACAAATAACTACACAAAATCTTCTGTGGAGGCATTTCAGACAGCTCGCGCTCAAGGCATCCCCATAGAAGAGGCCGCTAAACTTCTCCGAAGTGTCCCTATTGATGGATTGCGTCCAGAGAAAGTCCAGAGTTTTGAAGTAGGAACCCGCCACCTCCTTTTAGACCAAAAGCTTTTGATAGACATCACCTACGCCTATCAGCGCTATAAAGACTTCCATGGAAACCTTCGGCTATATGGTCCAGCGGACAAGGTAAGCAAGCTCACCCCTCAAGACGTAGAAGATAATCGCCTTTCACCCCTTTACGGGCGATACTACAATATCCCCGGAACGCCCCAAGCCCAGTTTTTGACTATCGCTCTTCAATATCGTGCTACCCGCTACCTTCTGCTCTATGCTAACTATGGCTATGCCCATGCGTGGGGCTTAGAGGAAGCTAAGGCATTAGACCCGGGCCTAAACATCTTCTTCAATACCTCTCCTCACCGAGTTAATGCAGGCATCCACCTACAGAATCTTGGCCGCTGGAATGCGCAGCTATGGTATCAGTGGGTCCATGCCTACCTTTTTGAGTTTCCCAACTACGAGGGTATTGTCCCCACCTACAATCTCCTCCATGCTCAGGTCAGCTATCGCCTACCCAAATGGCACAGTGAGGTGCGCATAGGTGCGCAAAACCTCCTCAATTTTTATCACATTCAAGTTCCCGGAGGACCGCGCATCGGAGGGGTCTATTACATCCAGTACAGTTTTGACCCCTTGAGCCTATGAAAAAATGCATACTTTCTCTTCTGACTTTTTTGCCTCTCTGGGCTGCTCCGTGTGAGTCCTGCGGAGAAGATGCCCTTTGTCTGGGACGCTGTGCATACGAAGCCCTTTTACAAGCCCAAACTAATCAGGAAAAGCACACCGCTTCTCTAATCTTAGCCCATAGTTGGCTCAAAGGAGATTTCACAGAAGGGATACCCAGGCTCTTGTACAATATTCTGAAGGATGATGCTGTAGAAGACTCCCTGCGCCTACATGCCCTTCTCCTTTTAGCCCAAACCCATTACAAGTTGGGGAGGTCTGATTCCGCTGCGCTCTTATATGAGCAGGTGATAGAAAAAAGCTCTGCCCACCCTTTTTTGAGAGCTCGGGCTCACCTCGGTCTTGCGGGGCTTTTAGCAGATAGAGACCTACTGCGAGCGCTGGGGCATGCCGCCGAAGCTGCAGAGTTGGCAGACAAGCTCCGCGTTCCCCTCCTGACGGCCATTACTTACACTCAGTTGGCGTTCCTTACTGCCGAGCAGCGTAACCTTTCTCAGGCTATAACCTATGCGCAGCAGGCTATAGAAGCTGCCCAAAAAGCCCGAGACGCCAAGCAGTTCCACTTTCTACTCTCCTCACCTACGGCGATTTATTTAGCTGCTACAGCTAATCTCGCCTCCCTCTATGCCGAAACGGGCCGGCTCAAGGAAGCTGAAGCTCTCTATCAAAAAGTACTTACAGAAGCCCGTGGAGATAGCCTCGCTTTCGCTCAGGGAATTATTGGTCTGAGCGGACTTTACTTCCAGCAGAAGGCGTATGCTCAGGCAGAAAAGCTACTTGTAGGGCATAAAGCCTTATTTTCTCGCCTTCCGTATAGCCTTCGCAAAGAAGCTCTGCGCCTCCAAGCTCAAATCCACATAGCTCAAAATCGGCTTGCGCCCGCCCTTGAGCTGTATGAAAAGCTTCTTCAAGAAGCAGAAACCCACGCCATGGAAAGCCACTCAGCCCGCACAGAACAGCTGCGCCTCCTCTCCGGCATTGAAACGCAGGAAATGCGCTTGCGAAGCTTAGAAGAAAGTCGGCGGCAAGAAAGGAAGTTTTACTTCATTTTGGGAGGCATAGGTCTGGTAGCTCTGGGAGCCATGGGTTTCGCGGTGTATGGAGCAAGGCGGCGAGCCACAGAGGAACGCAGCTTCCGAGAGATTATCGCTACCCAGTCCAAAAGGATTGAGGAACAAGCCCATCGGTTAGAAAAGCAAAATGAGGAGCTCATCCGAATTTCAGAAACTTTAGCCGAAGCCCTCTCCACAGTACAAGAATCTCATCTGGCAGCCCGTCGTCTCCAGAGAGCTATCATGCCAGACATTGAGCGTATTTTGCCAGGCTCGGCAATCTACTATCAGCCCATGCATGAGGTAGGAGGGGATTTCTATGCCTTCACTTCTAATCCCCAAGCAGCCCGCATACTTTTCATGTTAGGGGATGCCACTGGACATGGCGTGAGCGGAGCCATATTAGCGGGAATTTTCGTCTCTACCGTTCAAAACCTATTTCAACGAGACCCTTTTCAATCACCTCAAGCGCTTTTGCAAGCTCTTTTGCGGTCTACACAAGCCTTCCTACGCACCGAGGAAGATTCAAGCCCAGCTTTACCCCTGCGTGAAGGAGCTGAAATAGCCATAGGCATAGCAGATTTCCGCACAAATAAATTACACTTTGGGTTAGCAGGAAGGGATGTGTGGCTTCTCGGTTCAGAAGGGCTGAATATATTAGATGGCGGACGGCGAGATATAGGAAGCTACACGCCAATGGATTATGAATTTCCCGTGTATGAGGAGCCTCTGAGGAAAGATGTTTCTATTATTCTTTTCACGGATGGGCTTTCAGGGGCGATTAATTCGTCGGGGCGCAAACTTGGGATTAAAGCCGTACGAACGCAGATTGAGACGGCGGAGGCACGTTCCCTCTCCGCAGAGGTCCTCAGAGACCGATTAGTAGAGATTTACAGGAGTTGGAAGCAAAATGTAGAACCAAACGACGATGTTACAATCATGGTCATTCCGACAGCGGCCCTGTATGCTTATGCAGAAAAGCGCTTTTCTGTCAAGGCTTGAGAAGCGGAGAGAGGGGGATTCGAACCCCCGAGCCCGCTTGTAGCGAGCTACCTGATTTCGAGTCAGGCCCGTTCGACCACTCCGGCATCTCTCCATCACAAAAGTAAGCAACTTCGGGAACGCAAAACCTCTGGGTATTTTGTTTTCCTTCTCATGAAGCTCACGGAGAATGTCGGCAGGATAGATAAAGTCATCCGCATATTAGCTGGGGCTGCCCTCGTAGGAGCAGGTATATACACTTCTATGTGGTGGCTTGCGATAATCGGTGGGATTCTCTTACTCACAGGATTAGTAGGACGGTGTGGGGTGTATTATCTCTTGGGGATAAATACCTGCCGAACTAATCGCTAAGTGGTAAGAGGGAAAGGATAGGGACGCTGCCGTCCCTACTTCCCGCTTTTCCTCTGCCCTGCTCTCTTGCGTATGGATTTTTTCTACCTTCCCCCACATGAATTTTACAGCCATTCTCCTTCTCATCGGAGCCATCTCGGCTCTGGCGCCTTACACCTATGCCCAAAATAATGCCTTCGGAGCCCGCTTAGGACTAAGCATATACCAGTATAGAACAGACTATGCTCAGTTTTTCGCCCGAATCGGTGGTGAGGTCGGCGCTATAGGGCGGATAGAGCTCTTCTCCGGACGCAAGTCCCACCTTCATCATGCGATTATGCCAGGCTTTGGTTATCTTATGGGACATTCTCGCCTTCTTTTAGATAGTGCGATTTACATTTCTCCTCTCACTGGTCGTCCTTTGACAGGAAATGCCCAAGCTCATACTTACACCCATTTTCTCTACCTCCAGGCCCTGTGGCGGATAAGCTTTGATAATGAAGGAGCTTTAGCTATAGCAGGCGGGCCGCAGCTCCTGCGCCTTCTAGGACAGAGCCTCATGTTGGAATACGAAACCCCTGATGGTCAGCCCATCCAAGAATGGAATAGAGTAGCCCTCTCCGATGTGGAAAAAGTCATCCCTACCTGGATTGCAAACATCAGCCTACTGGGAGAGCTTCGCTTCCGAGAAGGTTTGAATAGCGATTGGTATCTGTATATCCAGACAATTCATCAGGTCAATCGCTTCCTATGGCCTACGGGGGTTTTGATAGGAGTTGCTTGGCTGCGCAGGGCATAACCTACCGCAGAAGTACCAGCTTCTCCATTACCTGAGCACTTTCTCCTGTAGCTGGATTTCGTACCTCCAAGCGGTAGATATACACTCCTCGCCCCAAGCGTTCTCCATGAGCATCCAGTCCATCCCACACGATTTCCTGCGAGAGATTGCTATTGGATACGATTGGCGCGGTGAGAGTCTGCACAAGGCGCCCAGAAATGGTGTAAATCAGCACCCGAGCTTCCAAGGACTGCCCCGGCTGATTATGCTCAAAGAAAAAGCGCGTATGGGTCGTGAAAGGGTTAGGATAGTTGAAAACCCTTCCCAGCTTGAGCTTGCCTACTTCAGCGACGATGAAAGTAGTTTCTGCGCTCCCCTCTTGCCCAGCCAGGTTATAGGCACGCAGCTGGAGACGATATTCCCCCTCGGGTAAGTTAGAGAAACGGTATTCTACCTTGCCCTGATTGGGTTTATCTGGTTGGGCTCGGTAGTATTCGCTCAGGAAGTACTCTTGCCCATTTAGTATCGCTTTCAGCTCACGCCCTACCGCGAGGGAAGAGAGGTTTATTCCCAAAGTATCTGAGAAAAAGCCTATGAGTAGAGGATTTGGGTGGGTCCAGCCGCCGCTTATCCATGTAGTGTCATTGATGAAAACCTTCACCTTAGGAGAGGAAAGTGTAGAGAGCCCTGTATCGGGACAGCACACCACAAATCGGCTTTCGGCTCCAGCTGCAGTACGCCCATCCGAGGCCTGCGCCCAAGCAGATATTCTTCCATAGCCAGCTTCTGGCAGAAGGTCTATCGGTAGATAAAAAGTTAGGCGAAATCGCCCCTGCTGCACAGTAGCTTTCCCACTAAAAAGTAAAATGTCCTGACTCGTGAAAGTGGTTTGGCTAATTAAAGTTTGGCGAATGACTGGTTTATCCCAGACTCGGAGGGTTACTTCGCCGGAGAAGTCCTCTATGAGTCGTCCGGTGCCATCTTGAATTTCTCCTTCTACCTGCACTGCGCGCAGCGGTCGGAGAGTATCTGGCTGGAGGGCATCAGGCGCCCGAGACCCCACCCGTGTAAGCACCACACGATAGTCTGGCACACCCATCGGCAGCAGGGGATCTCCCAAAAAGGCGAAAGACCGCGTATTGATAGCCATACCCCCGCCCCAGCTGCGGTTTTTCGTGCCCATCATAAGTTCTCCTAAATACACTGGCCGCTGCGCCTGCACATTGTCATAGAGGTCAGCATAAAAATTGAGAGACAGAGCAAAGTTCAGCGTAGAAAATACCTTACGCGTAGAGGTAAGGAGCCCGATGGCCCCTCGCTCCGGCAGGAAAAGCGCTTCCAGCCCACCGCTGCGAATTTGTGGATCATCCCACTTGCCCCACTCACAAGTAGCTGTAACGAAAAAGAGATAACGCTTGACGTTCTGAAGCTGCCGTACCGCGGTAAGAGGGAAAAACTCAAACCCTTGTAGCGTGTATTCATTCCCATGCCCCACGTAGTGAGCGATAAAGGCACCAGAATTTAGCTGCGCCAGGAGAGCGGTTTGAGCCTGAGGGAAAACCAGTCCAGAAGCCCGCGGCTGCGCCGGATAGCGGTCTATGTAAAGCTTGACTTGATCCAAATAGGGTAGGTTTTGCTGGACGGTCTGAGCTATCTGTTCAGCTTGACGGGTGTGCTCACCGCCATCCTTGTAGTCAGAAAAGAGGACAATCTTCTGAAGCCAATCTCCCCGTGTAGCGGGGTCACGCAAGTAATTACTCAGCTTAGAAAGATAGGCTTCTAAGTCAGAAGCGCTCTGAATGGGCAGCCGAGTAATACACAAGTCCAGACCATGACTTTGAAGCATGCGGTCACGAGGATCATACCAGGCGGCTTGCGCCCCTTCACCCCAAAACCCTTCATTGTCGTCTAAAAACCCGAAAAAGTCATCACTGCCGTAAGTTGCTGGAGGGTAGAAACTTTCACGACTTTGGTAGGTGGGGAAAAAGTTCGGATTGGGCTCGCGGAAGTTATAGCTTGCAGCTCCCACAATCAGGAGGTAGCGAGGGCGCTCTTCGGCAGAAGTAGCGCGCACATACAGCATGCGAAGGAAGTTCCGCAGCGCGCAAATGTCTGGGCGTCCTCCAGAGAATTCATTGTACAGGGCTTCTGCCGTTACCACAACGCAGGGCCCTGCCTCTGGATGAAGCTCACAAAAACGTTGAGCCACTGAGGCATGCACCGAAGTAGTAGCTACAATAAATCGTATGCCATGTAGCGCATGAAGGTTCTGATTAGCGACCCGTCCAATCGGCCGTACCGCATAAGCACTATTCAAATCAAAGGCACAATATCGTCGCAGCGTATCCCCTGGACTCAAGAAGCTGAATCCACCCGCCGTAGCAGTAACAGACACAAGCTGAGGCTGAGTTCCATTGGTTACATCCCACAGGAAAGGTGGAAGATTGCCCTGACCTATGACTTGCCAAAGCGTGCCTGTGGGCACATAGAAAATGCTTTGCCCGCTTTGGTAGCTGAGAGGATGGATGCCTATCGCTTCTACATAGTCTAAATACCCCTGCTGCGTCCCACTATAGGTAACTGTCAGCGTGGGAGAAGCAGGTGTAGAAAGCAAAACCCTGCTCATTTCGCCCCACTGGGCTTGGCGATTATCTGCAGGCCCTGGAATTGCTGAAATGGGGACAGTGCCCAGCGTGCTATTTCCTAAACGGACAGTAAAGCTGCTGGGAGAAAAGCTGGCATTTGCTAATTGGATGCGCAGCCATAGCGTATCGCATGCAGGCAAAGGCAGTGTAAGAGACAAAGTAGGAGAGAGCGCACTAAAGGACTCGCCAAGCCACACCCGACCAGATTTTACTAGATTGGTCAGCTCCCGCTCATGAAAGAAAAAAGTCATGACCTGCGACCGAGGTGAAGGGGTGCCACTTGGCACAGAGGCTGCACTAATACGAGCCCCTACCCCTTGATCAAAGGTCAGAAAGTAATAGCAGCTATCCGTATAGGGATTGCGCAGATGAAAGTAGGGACGATTAGCGTTTCTCAAAGGATACCATGCATGGGGGCTCTCTGCCCAGAAATAGGCTACATCTTGAGGGTCCCACCGTCCATCACTTTCGCCGGGGAAAAACAAGGGAATTTCCACTAAGTCATCCGGCTGAACTGCGTTATTTTCTTGTGGCAGGGGGCCCCCTACTTGCCCATAAAGCCGAAGCTGACGAGGATCTACTGAAGAGGGGTCTATTCCAAGCGCTTGAAGGGTCTGAGTGGTAATCTGATAGATCCCTCCTTCGCCTGTGGCAATTTTGTACCATGTGCCATTAGCGAGGACGGACTGAGAGGCAAAAAGGGCTGAAGAGCGCCGCAGGGAAGACTGCGTACTTACAGGCTCTATTTGATACCTTGGAAGTTCGGTACAAAACCGCAGACGGCGTCCTGAACGGTGGATTTGCCAGCGATACTGGAGTAAGTACTGAACCGGGCGCCCTTGAATGTATAACGGCTCATCTAAGCCTACCCACTCCGCAGGATACCACTCCTGCTGAGGCTCCCAAGGGATGTCCTTTATCCACTGGGAGAAATCTCCTGTGCTATCGCGCGTAGGAGGCTCTGAAACTTCTTTTAGACGATATTCTCCCTCTAATACCTTTACTACAGGCGGAGGAAGCTGAGGCAAGTAAGGATCAAACCGCACACTTTGAGCCCAGAGCAAGCCAAGCCCCCAAATCAAACGCATGTAGCAAAGATAGCCCCGTGTCCCCAGCAGGATTCGAACCTGCGACCCGCGGATTAAGAATCCGCTGCTCTACCGCTGAGCTATGGGGACACACAAAGGTAAATGCTTTTGAGGTATGTTTGCAGTGTGCTGACCCTTATAGCCCTTGGAATCTTCGGGGTAATAGCCCTTACAGGAGGCGCATTAGCAGTGGTTTTGCGAGACCCCATCTATGCTGTCCTCTCCCTTGTGAAGGCAATGCTGGGGCTGGCAGCGGTGTACTTCATCCTCGGTGCCGAATACATTGGAGCCATTCAGGTGATTGTATATGCGGGGGCTATTCTGGTAACTTTTCTTTTCGTAGTCATGCTGGTCAATCTTACTCCCGCAGATATTCCACCTTTGCCACGCGGGCTGAACCTCTATGGGGCTCTGATCCTTGCAATTACATGGATGGTAACTCTCAGTATAGCTCTGAAGGCTGTTTTAGAGCTCCCGGATCCTGAGGAGGCTATGGGAATGCCTACGGACCAATATCTTTTCGGAACGCTCCCGCCTATCGGGAAGGCACTTTTCACCGCCTACGCCTTACCTTTTGAAGTTCTCTCTATTACTCTCGTTGTTGGTATCGTGGGAGCATCGCTCCTTGCTCAAAAGCGTCACGAGCTATGAAAGTAGAGCTTCTCTATGCCACTTTGACCTTAGCTGCAGGGCTCTTTAGTCTGGGGCTTCTGGGGTTACTTCTAAGGAGAAATCTCCTACTGGCTTTCCTTTCCATTGAACTGATGCTTAATGCAGCAAACCTCAATTTCCTCGCTTTTTCCCGTTATCATAATGAACCCACAGGAGCAGTATTTGTACTTTTCGGTATCTGCTTGGCAGCGGTAGAGGCGGTGATTGGCTTAGGGCTTGTGGTGCGCGTCTTTCGCGTACATCAGGAGTTAGGCTACACTAAACTGTCCGCTCTGCGATGGTAGCTTCTTATCTCCCTCTGGCAGTTGGGCTGCCTCTGATTGGGGCAGTGGTATTAGGCTTAGGGGGGCTATGGGTGGCTTCCCTTCGCCATCAGCGGTTTTTCATCGGCAGCATAGCCACGGCTACGGTGTTTGCTTCTTTCGCCATCTTCTTTCTCACCTTCCTAAGCTATTCAGCTCCGCTACGGGTAGAAGGTTGGAATTGGCTCGCCATAGAGCCTATGCGACTTCGCCTGAGCTTTCAAGTAGATACCCTCAGCCTCTGGATGGCACTCATCGTAACAGGAATCGGAACGCTCATTCATCTTTATTCCATAGGCTACATGGCAGAGGAAGAGGGGGCGTGGCGATACTTTGCTTTTCTGAATCTTTTCATTTTCAGCATGCTTGTGCTGGTCTTAGCGGATTCGCTTCCGCTTCTATTTCTGGGCTGGGAAGGAGTCGGTGCCTGCTCCTACTTTCTCATCGGCTATTGGTTTCAGAAAGAAGAAAACGCCATTGCCGCACAGAAAGCTTTCATCATGAATCGGATTGGAGACTTGGGGCTTCTGGCGGGAATGATCTGGCTCTACAGCATGACAGGCACATTTGAGATTGGTCAGCTGGAGAAAATTATCTACCCAGGGGATGTGGCGGTGGGGGTAGGACTGCTGCTCTTTTTAGCAGCGACTGGAAAGTCCGCCCAGATTCCTTTATACACATGGCTACCTGATGCGATGGCTGGTCCCACACCTGTCTCTGCTCTCATCCATGCAGCGACGATGGTTACAGCGGGGATTTATCTGATAGCGCGTATGGATTTCCTCTTTGCGGCGGCTCCAGAGGTGCTGACGGTTATCTCAGGGATCGGAGCTTTGACAGCGCTCGTAGGTGGGCTTATCGCCACCCGACTATATGACATCAAGAAAATCCTTGCTTACTCCACAGTCTCTCAACTGGGCTTCATGTTTGCGGCGGCAGGGGCTGGAGCCTACACAGCTGCCATATTTCACGTCTTTACCCATGCTTTCTTCAAGGCGCTACTCTTTTTAGGAAGTGGGAGCGTGATTCATGCTGTTGGTACGCAAGACATTCGTCAAATGGGGGGGCTGCGTCGCTATATGCCTATCACTGGATGGACCTTCTGGATAGGCACCCTTGCCATAGCGGGAATTCCACCTTTGGCGGGCTTTTTTTCCAAAGATGAGATTTTGGCAGCTCTATATGCCCGAGGAAAAGCTGGGGAGACGCTGTACTTTCTCTACTGGGGTGCCCTTTTAGTGGTGGCTTTCCTGACGGCATTTTACATGGGGCGGCTCAGCTGGCTTACTTTTGAAGGAAGCTATAGAGGCACAGAAAAGCCTCATGAAAGCCCGTCGGTGATGACTCTGCCTTTGATAGCGCTGGCAGTGGGTACGGTAGGGGCAGGATTTGTGGGATTGCCTCCTCTTCTGGGCACTTCTTGGTTAGGGCAGCGCTGGCTCCTCCAGAGTGTGAAGCCCCTAAGCCTCCCCCCGCTGGAGCATAGTACAGAGCTCTTTCTTGTAGTTATCTCGGTAGGGGTGGGGCTTGTTGGCTTAAGTACAGCCTGGCTTCTCTTTGGGAAAGAGTTTCTTAGAGCTGAGTACAAGCTCAGCTTAGCGATAGGCGATTTCCATCACCTTCTGAGCGATCAGCTTCGGATAGATAAGCTTTATGAGAAAGTTTTCGTTCAGCCCTACTACGTTCTGTCGGATTTGGCTAAAGACATATGGGGCCCTTGGACAGCTCGTTCCCTTCCGCAAGCCTTGGCTAATTTCCTCTACCGAATCGGCGCACTCTTGAGCCGCTTACAAGGGGGATATATCCCTTCATACATATTCTACCTTGCGGCAGTGGGACTTCTTGTACTCCTGTGGGGACTTTGGGGATGAAACCTCTACCTTCGTAAGGATGGATACAGGCATACTCCACACCCATCACCTTCTGGCGGTTTTACTCCTTATTCTGGTAGGAGCTCCTGTGGTATTTCCGAAAGGGGCTGCGTCGCTGAAAAAGCTTCACATGGTGCTGGATACTTTGCTGATTCTCACAGGGGCATATCTTTTGTTCAAAGCGCCCGGTGCTTTTTCTCCTCCATACCTTCTCAAGTACATCCTCACAATAGGCGCCATAGTCGCAGGAGTCATCGGTAGTCGCCGCGGCAACAGAAAGCTTTCCATTGCAGCATTCTTCCTTCTGGTGTATGCTTATGGGCTTTCTCTTCAAAGGGATTTTCTCTTGCGGTCGGAGAAAGAGCAAGTAAAGGCTATCGCAACGCAAAGTGTCTCCATAGAAGGTGGAAAGCAGCTATATCAGGTTTTGTGTCTCCGCTGCCATGGAGCTGACGGAAAAGCTCATTATCGCAAGTCCCCCCACCCTATGGAGCATCCGGATTCTAACTACCAGGCTCATGTCATCCGTCACGGCAAAGGGATCATGCCAAGCCATGAATATCTTACTGACACTCAGGTAAAAAGTCTTCTTGCCTACCTCCGAACTCTCCGATAGAGCGAAAGTCTCTATATTCGCTGGCGATGAGGTACCTTATTCTCTTCGCAGCGACCCTCCTGAGCATAAGTTTTGCTCAGAAGATCACTCTCAAAGGAAGAGTTACGGATGAGACTACGCGCGAGCCGCTTATTGGCGCTAAGGTGGTGGTAGCTGGCGGACAGGCAGGCGCACTCACCGACATGGAGGGACGATTTGAGGTTCAAATTGAGCGTGCTCCTTCCGTGACTATCCAAGTAACTTACGAGGGATACGAAGACAAAACCATAGAGCTCAAGCTAAAACTTCCCCCTGATCGTTCGGAAGTTACGGTAGATATCCCTCTCACCCCCAAAAATACCCTTATTCAAGATGTTGTTGTTTCTGCCTCACGCTATGAGCAAAAAATAGAGCAGGTCTCGGTGTCTTTGGACTTTATTCGCCCTCGCCAGATTGAGAATCTGACCTCCGTAGACCCTATTAGGGCATTAGAACAAACCCCTGGCGTTTCTACAAATAAGGATCAGCCCAGCATTCGGGGGAGTAGCGGCTATACCTATGGGGCAGGCTCTCGGGTGCTTCTCCTGCTGGACGGGCTTCCTATGATGAGTCCGGACCGTCTGAGCACGCAGTTTGACCTCATCCCCATGGACAATATCAAGCAAATAGAAATAGTCAAAGGAGCATCTTCTGTGCTCTATGGGACAGGAGCGCTGGGAGGCATCATTAACGTCATCTCAGAGGATGTCAAATTTCAGCCGAGGACGGTGGTGCGTCTTCAGCACCAGATATATGACTCGCCGCGCCCACCAGTGGGGGATTGGGATGGGCGAAGCTCTGCTACCCTCTCTGCAGCTCATATCGTTCATGCCCAACGGGTAGATAATTGGGAAGTAGCCGCTCTATTGGACCTCATCAAGAATTCCGGCTTCAGGAAAGAAGGCTTCTCCAACCGTGCGCGTACATGGATTTCTATCAAGCATAATGCCCCTTTTCTGGATGGCCTGCAGTATGGAGTAACCCTGCAGGCTAACATAGACTCCAGCGCTACCTACATTGCCTGGGACAGCTTTCCAGACCGAGCTAATTTGCCTGGAGAGGGGTTTCTGACCTATCAGATGCTCCAGCGATACATGGTAGACCCCTTCATTTCCTATCTCACTCCAAGTGGGCATCGGCATTGGCTTCGTGGTCGCCATTACCAAATGGTGAATGACCTGAGCACCCCTCAGTCTGGCGGTGCTACTCTGCACTATTACGACTATCAATACATTCACAACTTGAAAAAATGGGGCAAGGTAGTTCTGGGAGCCAACTTCACTGAAAACCGGGTTTATGCCAAAGAGGTCTTTGGTAGGGCACGGGGAAGGCAAGCAGCCGCTTTCATCCAAGCAGAAATAGATATATGGAAGTTTCACATTAGCGGTGGCGTCCGCTATCAGTATGAAGACATTAGGGGCGATACAAGCATCCAAATCCGAGGAGGTCGTGTAATTAAGGGAGAAAGCAGTACCCCAATCCAACTAACGACCATCAATGAACCTATATTTCGGGGAGGCATCACCTTTACGCCTATAGAGGGGACTATTTTACGCGCCTCCTTCGGTCAGGGAATCCGAAGCCCCTCTGTGGCAGAACGTTTCACAGCCACAGGCGCTGGCGGCATTACTGTCCTACCCAATCCTTTCGTCAAAATAGAGCGCGGCTACAGTGCAGAAGTGGGCATCAGGCAGTATCTCAAGATAGGTGAATCTTTCAAGGGGTTTGTAGATGTCTCTGCCTTCCGCATGGAATTCAAAGACATGGTAGAGTTTCAGGTAAATATTGATGCTGTCATGCGCGGTTTTCCGGGGCTTCCTTTCTCAGCTATCAATCTTTCTCGGGCCTTCATCCAGGGTGTAGAACCCCTCTGGGGCTTCCGATATGAAAGAAATAAGTTCTTCTCCAGCTTCAGCGGAGGGCTTACTCTTATAGAGCCTATCAATCCTGATGGCAGCAAAGCATTGGACACTATGAATAACATCGCTGGGGCTTACACAGTGCTAAATACTGCCCTCCAAATGCCCTCTCCCGAGGATCCACGCTACAATATCGGCCGAGACATTCCCTACACCCTCAAATACCGCAATAAGCAAATCCTGCGAGCCATCTTAGAAGTAGGTTATGGAAGCGTCTCTCTCACGACTAACTTCCGCTATAGCAGTGGCATTACAAATGTAGATAAGCTGTTCTTCCTCCTTGGTGCCCTTAGCAACAATCAGCTCGCTGGCCTTGAAGACTTTTACAAAAACTATGCGGCAAAACCTTACACGGTGTGGGACTTTATTTTAGCGTATGAGGTAGGCAAGGTGCGCTGGTCCTTCCATATATTCAACGCCTTCAATAAGATTTACTCCACTTTGCCGGGAGCCCTGAATGAACAGCGCAGCTTCGCCGTACAAGCTATAATACGCGTTCAGTAGATTTGCTATACCTTTGCGGAAGTATGCGTACCCTACGAATAGCCGTGGTAGCTGCTACTCTTTTGAGTAGCCTGTATGCCCAGGAAGGTGTAAAGTTCGGTTTGCGAGTCTCGCCAGGAATAGGCTTTTTCGGTGTTGACTCAAGCGGACGGACAGTCAAGAATCTAGCTTCCTCCGGCGTATTCAATTTTGGCGGGGGGCTTATACTGAGTTTCGGCTTCTCTGACAATGTAAGTCTCCTTCTTGGGGCAGGCATAGGCACAGGCGGAGGCAAGGTAGAGTACAAGCCTAACTACGCCATCAAGGGAGCGGATACTTCTCTCCCACTCTCCGCTACAGGGCTCACAAGTACTCAACAGGTTACTTACAAAGTAACTACCGTAAATATCCCTGTATTTATAAAGCTTCGCACAAATCCTCTGGGCTCTACTCCGCTGCGAGCCAAAGGAATGCTCGGCGGACAAGTAGATGTACGAGTCGGCTCTACCACTAACTCTGACAAGGTATTGGTCTCTTCTAACTTCATAGACCAAGACAAAACCCGTACAGGCGAGCATTTCAGCACTTTCTTGGCTCAAGCCTCCGCTGGCTTAGGCCTAGATGTTGATATAGAAGGCGTGGGCATTGTAGATGTAACCTTCCTCTACAATCACGGACTCATCAATTTCTTCAATAAGGACTTCAAGTTCAATGCTAATGTGAATGGCGAGTCCTTCCGTGATCTCCAGCCCTACAAGGACCTGAAGGGCCGCCTCAGCTCCCTGCAGCTTCAAATTATTTACTGGTTCTAAAGGCATTCTCATAGCCAGACTGAAGGGGGATAGGCTCTTTCTCGCCTGTCCCTCTTTCTTTATTTACCTGACAAAAAATCCCCCTTTCAAAGCCTTACCTTTGCGATGATGTGGAAGAGCTTAGGCGCCCTTCGTTTGCCTGCGTGGGAAAAGGAGATTCTGAAGCTGTGGCGAGAGGAAAAGACTTTTGCGGCTTCTCTTGAGCAGCGGCGGGGAAGACCCACTTTCACCTTTTATGAAGGCCCCCCTTCCGCAAATGGAAAGCCTGGCATTCACCACGTGTTTGCCCGTACGCTAAAGGACCTCATCTGCCGCTACAAAACGATGCAGGGGTACTTCGTTCCTCGGCGAGCTGGCTGGGACACCCACGGCCTTCCAGTGGAGCTTGCCGTAGAAAAAGAACTGGGCATCCGAAAGTCAGACATAGGCACGCGCATTTCCATTGCCGACTACAATAAAGCCTGCCGAGAAGCCGTCATGCGCTATAAAGACAGCTGGGACGAACTAACTGAGCGCATGGGCTATTGGATAGACCTTCAAAATCCCTATATTACTTTTGACGCCTCTTACATAGAAAGTGTCTGGTGGCTTCTCAAGCAGCTATATGAAAAAGGGCTTCTGTATAAAGATTACACTATTCAACCTTATTCTCCTGCGGCAGGTACAGCTCTAAGCCAACATGAACTCAACCTCCCCGGCGCTTATCGGAGTGTAAAGGACCCTTCCATCACGGTACAGCTGCGTAGCCGAAAGGACCCCCAGTTGTATTTTCTGGCATGGACTACCACGCCCTGGACCCTTCCTTCTAATGCAGCCCTTGCTGTCAATCCAGATTTCTCATACGTAGAGGTAGAAACCTTCCAGCCCTATACAAGGGAGCCTATTCGGGTCATCCTTGCGGAAGGGGCACTTGCACGCTACTTCCCTTCTGAGTCCCCTCCATTTAGTCCCGAAGCGGTGGACCTGCGTACAGGGAAACTACCCTATCGCATCCACCGAAAAATAAAAGGAGAAGCCCTCATCGGAGAAAGATATGAGCCCCTCTTTCGGTATGTAGAGCCCGAAGGGGATGCATGGCGCATTATTCCCGCTGAGTTTGTCACTCTGGAGGAGGGGACAGGCATCGTTCATATCGCCCCCACTTTTGGGGCTGATGACCTCAAAGCTGCCCGAAAGCATGGAATCCCTCCCATCCTCGTGCGGGATGAAAAAGGCAACCCTTCTCCCCTCGTGGATAAAGAGGGGCGATTTGTTGCTCAAGTAAAAGATTTCGCAGGGCGGTATGTGAAAAACTATACAAACGACCCAAACTTCAAGTCGGTAGATGAAGACATTATACAGAACCTCAAACAGAGGGGCCTACTCTTCCGCAAAGAAGTCTATGAGCATAACTACCCTCACTGCTGGCGCACGGACAAGCCTATCTTGTACTACCCTGTAGAGGCATGGTTTATTCGCACCTCAGCTTTGCGAGAAAAGCTCGTATCGCTCAATCGCCAGATTCAATGGTACCCCCCTACCATTGGGGAGGGGCGGTTCGGCAACTGGCTGGAAAATGTAGAAGACTGGAATCTTTCTCGCAGCCGTTTCTGGGGAATACCACTGCCGATTTGGCGCACGGTGGATGGAAAATATGAGCGCTGTATCGGGTCTTTTGAGGAGCTTAGGGAGGCTATAGAAGCCTCTATCCAAGCAGGACTTATGAAAGAGAATCCTCTCCGTCAGCCAAACTTTGACCCCCACCGCCCCTATGTAGATGAAATAGTACTGGTAGCGCCGGACGGCAGCCCCATGTACCGCGAGCCTGATGTCATAGATGTGTGGTTTGACTCTGGCGCTATGCCTTATGCACAGCAGCATTATCCTTTTGAGAATCAGGACACTTTCCGTGCCCAGTTCCCCGCTGACTTTATCGCTGAAGGTGTAGATCAAACTCGCGGCTGGTTTTATACACTTCATGTAATTGCGGCAGCTCTATTTGATAGTATAGCCTTCAAGCGGGTTCTCGTAAATGGGCTGGTCTTAGACAAAGAAGGCAACAAAATGTCCAAGCGCTTAGGCAATGTAATAGACCCTTGGGACCTCATGGAAAAGTACGGGGCCGATGCCACCCGCTGGTACCTCGTAAGCAATGCTCCTCCCTGGGAGAATGTACGATTTGATGAGGCCCGTTTGGCGGAAAAAGTTAGAATTTTCTTCGGTACGCTTCACAATACTTATGAGTTTTTTGCACTCTATGCCCAGATAGATGAATACGAACCCCAGCCGCTTCCTCAGGTAAGCTCCCTCCCACTCATAGACCAATGGATCCTGAGCGAAATAGAAAAACTGACCGCTGAGGTAACTGAGGCTTACGAAGGATACTTCCCTACCCAAGCTGCAAGAGCGATAGAAGAATTTGTAGTTGAGAAGCTATCTAACTGGTATGTGCGGCTGAATCGCCGGCGCTACTGGAAAAGTGAGCGGGATACTGACAAGTGGGCTGCTTTCACTATTCTCCGTTATGTTTTGGGGCGAGTAGCTCAGCTAATGGCTCCTATTGCTCCTTTTTATGCCGAAATGCTCTGGCGTCAGCTGCATTATCCTGGGTCGGTTCATCTGAGCGATTTTCCTCGGGAGAATGCGGCTCTGCGACAGCCAGATTTAGAAGCCTCTATGGATAAGGTGCGCCGCTTAGCATCGCTCCTTCACAGTCTGAGGAAAAAAAGTGGGCTGCGGGTGCGACAGCCGCTTCCGCAAGCTCTGGTGCCTGCCAGTTACCGCACCTGGCTTGAGCCGCTGGCAGAGCTCCTCCTCCAAGAGCTCAATCTAAAAACGATCACCTACTTAGATGACCATAGCGAAGCCGTCATCTACGAGCTGCGCCCAAACTATAAGGCTTTAGGTCCAAAGTTAGGAGCTAAACTTCCCCACTTTGCTGCGTATCTACAGACCCTCTCCCAATCCGACATCCTCCACATAATAGAAAAAGCCCGCATGGAATGGGAAGGACATACCTTTACGCTGGAGGATTTAGACCTACGAGCCCGAGCGGTGGCGGGCTGGCTCCACGCCTCCGAAGGAGAGCTCACAGTAGCGCTGGACACGAGGCTGTCCCCTGAGCTGGAAGCAGAAGGATGGGCACGAGAGCTTATTCACCACATACAGCTTTCCCGCAAAGCCGCAGGATTACATGTAACAGACCGCATCACCTTAGCTGTCTTTCTCCCAGAACCTTACGCCTCCACCCTAAAAGCCAAAGAAAGTCTCATCGCCCAAGAAACCCTTGCTGTACAAATACAATGGCTCTCAGAACCTCCATCTGAACCTAATGGTGTATTTTTGGATGCCGTTCCCCTTCATATCCATATTGCCCAAGTGTATGAGCGCGTCTGAAAAATCCCGCTATACTGCAGAGGAACTCGCTGAGTTCAAAGAACTGATTCTCAAAAAGCTGGAAGAAGCTGAGAGGGAATACCATCGTCTGAAAGAAAGTCTGGCTGAGCTTGTATCAGCCGCCGAAGACCAGTATCGCACAGGTGAGTATATGGGAAGCGAATATTCCGAGAAAGTGCAGTTAGAGCGCCTTCTTCAGCATAATCTCAAATACATTGACGCCCTCAAACGGGCCCTCATCCGCATAGAAAATGGCACCTACGGTATATGCAAAGTAACTGGTAAGCTCATTCCGAAGGAAAGGCTTCTCGCTGTACCTGTGGCTGAAACTATCGTAGAAGTCAAAGAAAAACGCTCTCAGTGAAGCTCTGGCATCGCTTCTTACTGGTAGGACTTAGTGTCCTTCTGGCAGACCAGCTGACGAAAATTTATATCAAGCTCTCTTATCCGCTCGGGCATGAGATTCCGTGGATAGGGCGATGGCTCAAGCTGCATTATGTAGAGAATCCAGGGGCAGCTTTTGGGCTCTCTCTTTCAAGCCTTTTCAGCAGCGGAGAAGGACCTACATCAGAAGCCACCCCCAAAATTCTACTTACCCTCATTTCCCTTGGAATTACTATCGGCATCGGTTTTTATCTCTACCGACTCAGTAAGGAAGACCAGCGTCTGGTTTATCCTTCTGGGCTCATCGTAGGCGGTGCTATCGGCAATCTAACAGACCGGATTTTCTACGGGGTGCTTTTTGCCAGTAAGAATCATTATCAGGGGGGGTGGTTCCAGGGGCATGTAGTGGACTTTATCTATGTGGATATCTGGCAGGGGGTGGTTCCGTCGTGGGTGCCGATTTTTGGAGGTGAGTACATGGCGCTCTGGCCTGTATTCAATATTGCCGATAGCTGCATCACAGTGGGAGTAATATGGCTTCTTCTGCTCACTTTTCGCAAAAAACCCTCCGCTACGAGGACTGGGGCTGTATCCCCTACGCCATAGCGTGGGAGAGGCAGCGCTTGTATGTACAAGAGGCCCTCAGAGACCCCCACAACTGGCAGGATAGACTTATCCTGTGCGAACACCCTCCTGTCATCACGCTTGGACGAAATGCCCATGAAGAAAATATTCTTCTTCCGCTTGACCTTCTCCAAGCTCGCGGCATTGAAGTATATGCAGTAGAACGGGGGGGAGATGTAACCTATCATGGTCCCGGGCAAATTGTAGGCTACCCTATTCTTTGGCTGGAGCGGTATAAGGCAGACATCGGCTGGTACATGCGGAGCTTAGAAGAGGTTCTGATTCGCACTATTGGGGAATGGGGGCTCAAAGGAGAAAGGCTTCCTGGCCTTACAGGCGTGTGGCTCCTCTCCCCCCCCAGAAAAATAGCAGCCCTAGGAGTTAAACTCACCCGATGGATTAGCATGCACGGCTTCGCTCTGAATGTCAATACTGATATGTCGGGCTTTTCTTTTATCGTCCCCTGTGGAATTCGGGATAAAGCTGTAACATCCATGGAAAAGGAACTCGGCTTTCCCCTGCCAATTCACTCAGTCAAAGAGAAGCTCGTAGGGCACTTCTCCGAAGTCTTTAAGGTCAAGATAGAGATGAAGACCCCTCAGGACTTAGAGCAAAGCTCTCTTGAAAAACCCCGTGTGCATAACGAGCAATCTATGGAAAGCTAAAGCCAAGTTTATCAGAAAGAAAGGACCAACAGTTTCTAAATACCTCCGTTCCAAGTGTCCCAAAATCATGTAAGCCAGCAAAATAACTAAACCACTTGCTGCTATCCAGCGTTCAAATGCCCCGCCCACCAGTAGCATGTAGAGGGATAAAACAATTGATAAGAAGTACAGCCACTTGTATATCTCATAGTACATCACCTTCACTCGCAGCCTACGCTGAGAACTTATCCTATCATAATGCGAACCGGCATAAGAGATATGAAGCAAGTGCCCAATGAGATTCTGAATGTATTCCAACGGATGTTTTTTGTAGTATTGCTCAGCAGATGCCACACATTCCTTCAATATTTTCTCAATGCGCAATTCTTTCTCACAGTCCTCTGGGGTAGGATGGAAGTAAATCATAAAATCTTTCAGAGTTTTATCCATTACCCCATAATACGAGCTTTCAGGAGGGGCAGGAGTATAAGATGGAGAATGAGCTAACTCACACGCCAAAGTAGCTGCCACATGAAGACTTTCGGGAGGGCATTTAGCGCTTCGTAAAGATTTAGGTATCATGGAAGCCACCTCCCTTGTCGTAGGAGGGTGAAAATCATGACAATACAAGATACTTATTAGATTATGCCCTCGGGTAACCGCTCGGGGATCACTCTCACCAGTATATCGCAGGAGGTCTAAGACGTACCTTTCATACTTCGCGTACAGATAAGAGTAATAAAGCTGTCCATTGCCGCTCGTCGGCCTGAAATCTCCGTAGTGTATGTAGTTGCGCGCTACCCATGCTCCTTCCGCAACGAAAAAAGGAGCAAGAAACGCCCAGAGAGGTTTGATTCGTCTCTCCACTAAAAGTAGGTATAGAATTCCCAATCCTATCCACAAAATATGAAGAGGTCTCAAAAAAAAAGCCCAGGTTAGTAAAATCCCAGCAATGAAATAAGCCCTATGAAGGAGGCTTATTATGCCCATTAAGCCGAAAGCTATAGTGAGGCTTTCAGTACCTAAAACCCGTACGTAATAAGCAGCAGGCGAGAAACTCACCAAAATCAGAAGTCCGAGTATAAAAGGAATCGGCAGATTTCTTTTATAAAGTTCCTCACTAATCAGTCCCAAAGCCACACTCCATACTACCACCTGTGTAAAAAAAAGTAGCCACACTGCTATCTCCCTATCTCCTGTGAGGAAACGAAAGAACCCATATATCACCCCGTATCCAGGCATCCGATAATCCTCCCAATACCTCCCTTGACTGAAAAGGTAATCTACAGGCCCCAAGTAAGTCCATACATCTCCATGAGGAATAATGAGCCTCAATGGAAAAAGGAGTAGGTTTGCTCGGCAATACTCATCAGCTTCACAGCTGGCTCGCAGCGAAGAAGACTTGTAAAGCAGGTCTTTTTGATTCAGAGTAAAAGGCAGATAGAGAGCCGTGAGCACTCCTGCAATGAGAGCTCCCTTGTACCAGCGAAGGTTCATTTCAGAGAGGAAACGCAGGTAACGCATTTTGACAACCTCTTAAGAAGGACGCTCCCGACTTACCATCGGGAGCGTCAAGAAGGCTTTGAAGCGAGTAGGAAAGTCAGTTAGTATGCTCAACTTTGATGAGGCGGATAGTGCGCGCCTCTCCAGCGAAAGTTACCACCGCATTGTAGTTTCCAAATGCAAGTCGCGTCAAGACAGGCGTAAGCTCTATCCGATGAGAACCGGCAGTGAGACTGTATTCATTCTTCAAGACAAGCTTGCCTGCTGCATCGTAAATTTCAAATCCTAAGACTCCATCTTTCGGCACAGAAACGAGTAGAGCCCCTTCATTAGCCACAGGCTGCGGATGAAGCTGCACAGAGAAGCTTTCACTCGCCGCTGGCAAGATAGCCTCTACAGTATTAGAATAACGGACATTTCCCATGATGTCATGCTGCTCCACCCTGTAGAAGTACCGCGTCTGCGGCTGGACATAAATATCCCTATGGTGATAAGTGAGTCTCCCCTGCTTATCTACTTGAGCAATACGAGAGAAATTTACGCCATCGGTGCTGCGATGAAGCTCATATCCCAGCACATACTCCCTTTCAGCGGTAACTTCCCATGTTAGGGCGATAGCTGAGCCAGCGGGAGCAGCTGCAAGCCGAATCTCATCCGAAGGTAGCGGCGCATTGTGTGTAATCACAGTAGCGTAGAAATAAGTTCCATTTGCATTGTATGTACCAAATCCCGTACGAGTAACTGTCCAGCCAGAAGAACTTCCCTCGCAGTTATTAGGTGGAACAAGGCTGGTTTGATTATAGCCCACGAAGCAGAGATTAGTAGGATAATTAGTCCATACAGGATCAGCCCCTCCTGGAAGCCCTGTATTTGCCCCTGCATTTGGGCAATTGCCAGTGATAGGGGCATTAGAGACCACTCGGTTATACATAGTAACTGAAGAAGGCCCTGAGGGGCCAGAGGGAGTAGTACCATCTACACTTGCATAGGGTGTAAGCTGCCACCGACCATTATTGAGAGGGTTGTACTGACGACTGGCGCCAGGATCTCCCGGCCGGCAGTATGGAGGCTGAGGAAAGGGGGCTACCACTGTGGGATCAAACCATACCCTAAGGTAATGGTTAGCCCCCGGCTGAACATCAATCCCCTGAATACCCCGAGCCGAAGCTCCAGTAGGCACCCCGCCCACAGGAAAAGCATAGTTACTTCCGGTGGCCACGTTTCGTCTCAAATAGCCATAGACATACCGGTCATCATTACCAGTCAATAGAGCATCAAAGTTACCCGTAGAGTTAGGAGGCCAGGGAGCGCGAACTACCGCGTTTGCAGCACTATTTAGAATGCGCACCTCCGCCGGCTGGCCATTTGACAAGCTGGCGCCATGCGTGTGGATCCGGCCGCTGGTAAAAGTAAGGGTGCCATTAATCCACATGTCTCGATCAGTGTTATTTGCTATCTGCACATGACGATCGGCGATAGGGGAAGTGTTATTGATGACCACATTATTCAGCGTCCAGCGCTGTGGATCTGTCCCAGTCATCGTGACGCGAAATGTTTGAACCCCATCACTAGCATTGAACTCTAAGGTACCTCCTGTGAGGGTATTTCCATTAGCGTTATGCGTACCAGTGGAGCGATGAGAGCCATCATTGTTGTGATAATCTCCCTGCAGTTGAATAAGAGAGTTAGGTCGGGAGTTAACCTCAGCGCCGCTTCCGATAGTAAAATTTCCGCGCCAGCCTCCGGAAGTATTTACAAGGGTGATAGTACCGAGATTCTCCAGAACTCCGTCATTTGAGCCGTTGTCATTTATCTGCATGCCGCCCTGCACGTAGACAAGGGCATTCGCTTGGACATAGACGAGCGCCCCCTGATTGTAAAACAAATCAGGTTGTGCCCAAAGCAGTCCCCCGACTAAGCAAGCCAAAACTAACCCTATCGCATTCATAGGCTTTTATACATTTTGGACTAAGGTACGGCAGTTTCGGCAAATCTCCAAATCGGTACCGTAGGCTGTCTCAAGGCATAAGCCTCTATTTCATGAGAGGAGAGTTTCCATAGACCGACTACTGCTTTTCCCCAAAGCGTCCTGCGTTTAGAGAGGGGCTCAGTTTTACAGCCGCTTCCGCTAACAATCGCCCAGCTTTTTTCAGAAAGGCGATGTATCTGAAGGTTATGGTCATGCCCAGAGACGAATATAACCGTATAAGGAAGCTGCTTAGCCCTATTTATAAGACTATCTGCAAGTGCCTTGTAGGCTGGATAACTCAAATCGGTTGGATGATGCGTAGCTTTCCTAAGGAAAATAAAAAGGCTTCCCAGTCCTGGCAGCGGCACATAAAGAGCCGGATGGATAATCCTCAAGGGAAAAATATGGGCGCTGAGGGGAAAATAACCTCCATGAGCCCCAGCCGTGCGTGGAGGGTGATGTAAGACAAAAAAAAGTGTATCTGAGGAGGAAAATGCATGCGTGAGCGAATCCAGTCGGCGCCAGGAAAAGTCCTTTCCGCCACTTTGGATGTAAAGCTCAGAGTCAATGAACAAGAAATGCCATCGCCCTATGCTGATGGTCTCAGCTTGGCTACTGCCCGGCGTAGGCAAATGCCGCAAGTCCCGCTCCTGGCGAAGGATGCCTGCAAGACCAGCTTTCCAGTCATGGTTGCCTGGCGTAGCTATCACAGTGCCGGGAAAGCTCCTACTCACTGAAACAAGGCGAGCCCAGCGCCGCCGATCCCGAGGTCTGTCTCGGTGCCCAGCAGGATAGAGGTTATCACCCAGCCAGAGAAGAACATCTCCCTTCCGAGCGTGGGTAAGCCAGAAGCGCTCATAAAGACGAACCTGCCGAGGCGTAAGAGCCCCCGCATCCCCCACTAAGAAAAGCTGCTGCCCCCACAGAAGAAACCAAATCATCAGGGATTCTGCCGAGCGAGCATCTCTTTAGCCTCTCTCATCGTAATCCGCACCCCATCTTTGAAAGGTACAATCCAGGCATCCTTTATACCCAGTCGTTGAAGGTCTTTCTGAAATGCCTCTGCCAGACCTAAGTCCCTAAAACGACCCACAGTATAGCGATTGATGTCGCCGTGCGCTTCTGCCTCAAAGAAAGGATTATCTTGCGCGTACTTACGCATGTCAAAAAGCCGAAATGCCCCAATCTGCACCTTGAAAATAAGTCCAGGCGCTATATCTAAGCGAGCCTGCTTCTTCTCCGCTTCATAAGCAGCTTTCAAGCGAAGAATCTCACTCTGAAGAGAATCTATGGAGTACTGCCGAGCCCGCAGCTGATCTTCCAATTTTGTAAGCTGCTCCGAAAGTTCCCGATTGCGCCGCTGAAGCTCGTTTATCTGATTATCTCTATCCTGTATCTGTCTTTGGAAACCTTCTTCTCTGGCTTTCAGAGCTAAAGGATTCTTAACATAGCTTTTCGCCTTTCGTTTCCATTCTTTTTTCAGCTGCTTTTGAGGATCCCCTTTCTTTTTCTGTGCCCACCCCAGTCCCAGGCTCAGAGCCAGAGCCACCCAAATATATCGCATATGACAAAAGTAAGTAGATTCGCTTCATGTGGAGAATACTCCTAATTAGCTGGGCTCAGCTCTTTCTACGCCCTACTCATCCCACAGTAGTTAGAGGAAGTGATACGCTCTCTAATCCATGGGCTGGAGGGTGGAATAGCCCCCAGTTTTCCACTATAGACATAAACGGCGACGGGCAAAGCGAACTCTTCGTATTTGAGCGGGCTGATAATCTCCCTATGCTATTTGAGCGGAGAGGGAATATGTGGCGATACCTTCCCTTTGCTGAAACCCTTTTTCCCCAATCGCTACTCTCAGGATGGACTCTTTTGCGGGATTATGATGGAGACGGAGATAAGGACATTTTCACCAATCTCAACTCCAATGTACGGGTGGTGAAAAACATAGCCTCGCCAGCAAGCCCTCCTATCTGGCGAATAGCTTATGATACCCTAAAAACCCTCTACGCTCCTAACTTTTCCTCCTATCTGTACGCAGCTCGGATAGATATCCCTGCTATCACGGACATAGATAGCGATGGAGACATGGACTTTTTGGTATATGAGGTCCTCGGCACTCTAATAGAATGGCACAAAAACGAGGCTATGGAACAGCTCGCACGCAGAGATACCCTGCTTCTCAAAATGCAGTCCAGCTGCTGGGGACATGTATTTGAGCAGTATGACTACAATACCAATGCTTTTTCCCTCATTGAATATCAGTGCGGGCCGGGACAAAGAACGCCCTCGCCTCCTTTTGAAGCCAGAACTTACCATGCAGGGGGCACCCTTTTAGCTATAGACCTAAACGGTGATGGACGCAAGGATATCATCATCGGGGACAATGGACCACCCTATCTAATCGCTGGACTAAATACCGGTAGCCTGCAGATTGCCCACATAGATACAGGAAGTGCTATTTCGCCTTTTCCTG
>JANXDD010000070.1 GCA_025059915.1 Bacteroidia bacterium
TTCTCCCGTCCTCATATTTTCTTTTTTCGTCTGTGGGGGGGGGGGGGGCGCCCGCCCCCCCGCCCCCCCCCCCCCCCCTCTCATTAGTTACCTCCGCATCAAACCTTTTCCCCTTTGAAAGTCCTCATCCCGCTTGGCTCGTGCCAGAGCGGGCATATATTCGCGCCCGCAGTCGCTCAATCTGAGCAAAAAGTTCCTCCCGCGACATCTCTCTATAGGGAAGCGGCAGAAGGCTTCGGCGAGTGCACTCCAGCACAGCCAAGTAAGTCATGTAGGCTATTTCTTCGGGATAGCTGGGCGGCAAAAAATCCTCCAGGGCAGCCTCCACTTCCGTCCAAGTTACCTGACCCTTTCCACCAACCACAGCATGAAAACGGGCCCGAGTAAGGATCGCCTCCCATTCTGCCCCAGAAAAATTTGGCAGCTTCATCCAGAATTCTTCTTCTGCTGGCAGAGCTAAACTGCCCATGCCCAGCCGTTGGGACAGCGCCTCCACCACTTCTTTTTTCTCTTGCGGGGTCATCGGGGGAAAGAGGGGAATATGCTCTTCGGCCCTTCCCTGCCGCTTGAGGTCTACGGGCAGCAGGTCCGGCCGCGCCGTTATCAGAAACCACAAAATTCGCCCTCTGTGACGCGGGTCGCTCATAAAGTTAGCCAGGCGGCCGAATACCCGTGCACTGACGCCGCTATCCCCCTCTCTGTCACGCCCTCCCAGCTGTGTATCCGCTTCATCTATGAGAACCGCTATGGGAGCTAAAGCCTCCAAGAGAGAGAGGATGCGCTCTAAGTTGGCTTCCGTTTCACCCACCCATTTAGAACGAAAATTCTTGAGCTGAACCATTGGGATACCAATCTCCCCTGCAAAACATCTCAGTAGAAACGTTTTCCCAGTTCCTACAGGTCCTGTAATCAAAAAGCCCATAGGAATTACAGCTGTGTGCCCTTCCTTAAGTGCTTGAGCTACAGAACGGAGGTAAGCTTTGGCTGCATGATGTCCAGCTACTGCATCCAACGTCAAATGGGTGCTCATAAATTCTAAGAGCCCGCCGGCGTGGGCTTCTACAAGCTGCCGCTTGCGTTCTGTCAGCTGGGTCTCGTTCCATGGCGTAGGACTTTCTGCCACCTCAGCCAGCAGCTTCTCTATTTGGACCAGGGTCAGCCCCCCAAAAGTCAATGCAAGCGTTTGAGGCGAGCTGGCAGGAAGTCTCTCCCTCAAAATAGGGCGGGCTTCCCATTGCATTGCAATAAATGCCTCCCTTTGCTCCGCATCTGGATAAGGTACCCGAATCGCCGATAAATGAGGATTAGAAACAAGCTTCGGGTGAAGCTCGCTCAAGCTCTCCGTAAGCAAAAGGATGGTAATATCCGATTGTAAAAAAAGCTGGGACTGGGCCCACTGCAGAAGGTACAGGAGAGTAATCCGCTCCTCTGCAGAGCTATATCCTACTGCGTTTGGGATGAGAGTTTCTGCGTATTCTATGACTAAGGCAAGGCGCCGACGCTCTCTAAGTCGCTGATGAAAGTAAGCATGTAGAAGGGGAAAAATTTCGGCAGGAGAACGGACTTCTTTTGATTTATCTCGCAGGAAAGCCCCGAAGTCCTGCTGAGCCTGCTCATCTCTCGGCAAAAGCCCAGAAGCTCGGTTATAGAAAAAGACCAGCTCTCGCCGACGAAAAAGAATAGAGCCGTAAAACTCTCGGGGCATATATACTTTCCCCCCATACCCAACATAGTCGTGAATGTTGCCGTGTAGGATAAAAATCGCCGTGCGTCCGGCATGGTATTGGCGAGCGAGCTCCCGTACCCAGCCGGGCAAATCTGCTGTCATCGGAAAGTCGCCACAATCAATCGCCCTTGAGCGTCTTTGCCAGCCCGGTACATGCCGGGAGTATTGAAGTAAAAAAGCACTTCTCCTTTTGGAGTGACGGCGATGACTCCCCCTGTCCCTCCTATTGATTCCAGACGATCTTTGAAGGCTTCTTCAATAGCCTGTGCTGGGGAGGCTTTGGCATACCGCAGCCGAGCCGCAATATCATACGCTAAAACGCTACGAATAAAATACTCTCCATGCCCCGTAGCAGAGAGAGCTATGAGGCCGTTTTCCGCATAAGTTCCAGCACCGATGATAGGAGAATCGCCTACTCGTCCGACTTTCTTCCCAACAATACCCCCCGTAGAAGTGGCAGCAGCAAGGTTACCGTATTTGTCCAAAGCTACAGCGCCTACCGTACCCTGGGTCCAGACGGGACTTGCATGAGGAATATAGTCATTCCGCAGAGGAGGAAGCGCCCATAGCTTCGCCAAACTATCTGCCCCTTCGCCTACTATCAGAACATGATTTGTACGCTCCATCACTAAGCGAGCCAAAGTGACGGGGTTTCCTGTAGCACGCACAGCCGCCACTGCGCCACTGCGTCGTGTCTTCCCATCCATGATAGAAGCATCCAACTGCACAAATCCTTTTTCATTCAGAACTGCTCCTCGCCCAGCGTTGAAGTAGCCTGCATCCTCCAATCGCCGAACAGCTATTTCTACCACTTCCAGCGCCAATCGCCCTTCTTCTAACAAGTGATAGGCCTCTTCTACTACGGATTTGAGATACGCCTCATGCTCCTGTACCTTGGAGGTAGGTAAGGTGTGGGGAGTTAGGTTTCCTGCCCCCCCATGGATAGCGACAGCGATAGGCTGAGCCATGAGAAGGCTCAAAGGTGTAAAAAGCCCCTTAATGAAGGGCATAAAGAGTCCCCGCCGAGGTCAAAACGTACACCGACCCATCCAGAATATGCGCTGCCGCTTGAATAGGCGCATCCAGCTTCGTCTTCCAAGCTACTTTGCCCGTCGGTATCTCTAATGCATAAAATTGTCCATCCATCCCGCCGATATATAGAAAACCCTCTGCCAAGGAGGGAGAAGCCTTAAAAGGAGCCTTACTTCGGAAAGTCCATTTCTCTTGACCACTCTTACTATCCAGCGCTGCTAATAGTCCAGACTCACTGGCTACGAATACCACATCAATATCCTCTGCCAAGGCAGGCGAAGCAGTTACTTTGCCCCCTGTGCTGTACCGCCAAATCTCTTTCCCCGTCTTAGCATCCAGAGCATACAAGTTTCCATCATCACTGCCGAAATACACTACGCCTTTAGCCACTACGGGCGTGGTATTGACCTCATTTTCTGTGCGGAATTGCCACAGAAGTTTGCCTTCTTTGAGAGATAAAGCATAAAGGTTGTAATCATCAGACCCAATAAAAACAACTCCTTCTGCAATAGCGGGACCCGATTGCAAAACTCGTCCAGTGGTGTATTCCCACAGTTTTTCTCCCGTGTGCCTATTGAGAGCGTAGATGTTGTAGTCATGACTGCCAAAAACCACAATATCTCCCGTTATAGCGGGAGGAGTCTGAACCGCAGCGTTTGTCTGGAAGCGCCAAATCTCCTTCTTGCTCTCTTCCAGAGCATAAAAGTAGCCGTCATCACTACCGAAATACACTTTCCCTTCATAATACGCTGCTGGACAAGCTACATAGTCGCCAGTGGTATATTTCCAGAAAATTTTCCCATCGGACAAGTTGATAGCATACATGTTTTTATCCTTTCCGCCCACATACACGCGCGTACCGACAGCGATAGGGGCAGCTGTCTCCGCTACTCCATTCTGGATTTTGACTTGCCAGCGAATTCCATTCAATTTGGGTAGCGCTTTGGTACGAAAAACCCCTGTACGCCGAGCGATGCTCCTATAAAAACGAATGTTTCGGTTTAGCTCTTCCTTAGACTGCAAATCTGGCTGCGCCCAGAGGCATGCGACCGCTATGATAAAGTATCGCATAGGGCAAAAATAAAGCGGAACTCCCGTCTCCTTTTCTAAAAGAAAGCCGCTGCTCAGCACCCTGAGCAGCGGCGGAGAGACCTGAAAAAGTGCTTTAGATAGGTTCGTAACTATGATGAACACTCTCCTCCAAATAGGGGTGATTCCGCGCCATGAGGGCAGGAGCCTTTTCTAAGTAGCGTGCCACCTGCCATAGCATTGCAGAAACCCCCAGCAGGAAAAATCCTACCTCCATCGGACCCAACCCTCCTACCTTGCCTGCTACAGAAGGCATTACTACCATAAAAGTATCCAGCCAGTGCGTGAAAAGCAAAACTCCTGATACAATTCCCAACCACACATAGTTACGTTTGATGCTTGCACTCATAAGCCCCAGTAGCGGGAGAAGGAAATTCACCACTATAGTCAAGTAAAATATCGGCACATACTGAGGATTCACATGAGCCCGAATGCGCTCATAAAACCAGAAGCTCTCCTCAGGTATATTGGCATACCAGATGAGCATAAATTGCCCATAAAAGATGTAGGTCCAGAAAATGCTAAAAGCAAAGACAAACTTGCCCAGGTCGTGAATATGGCTATCATTTACACCTGAGAGATAGCCATTTAGCTTGAGGACTACAGCGGTGAAGGTAATGAAAGAGATTGTTGTTATCCAAAGGTTAGCGAAGTTATAGACCGCAAACATGGTGCTAAACCAGTGCGGGGAAGTACTCATGAGCCAATCCCAGCTTGCCACAGACCAGCTCAATGCGAAGAACACAATGAAGCCCGCAGCCAGCCGCCGAAGATTGTGGAAGTAGCGAATATCACCCGTCTCATCTAAACTTTCCCAATTGCGGGAAAAGCCGCGCCAGAAAAGAAGCCACCCCCCGAGAATAATCACGAGCCGAACGATAAAGAATGGAAGGTTCAGATAGCTGCTTTTGTGCTGAAGAATGGGGTCTTTGGCAACGACATCGGCATGGGTCCATTCGTAGAGTACGCCAGAAAGTCCTATCACAACAGCTGCCAAAAGCCCTGCGGTCCAAGGGAGCAGCTTAGAGAAAGATTGGGGTATGCGCTGCAGAAGCACATACCAGCTGGCATTAGCTGCATATCCTACAGCAAGGAAAAATACCGATAAAATGCTCACGCCCAGAGCATACATGGAGGTTATGAGAAGATTCGCCGAAAGGCGACTAAGCCATGGAGCCGTATGATGCCCATGTCCCTCTCCATGCTCCACATGAATGTTGAAAGCCTGATACAAACCGATGCCTATCAGAAGACCCGCTATGATAAAGCCGTACATCAAAGCCTTCCGCAAATGCGGCTCAAAAGTGAAACGCTCCTGCCAGTTTACAGAAGTATGAGAATGCTCGTGAGCCATACGTCCTCCTATTGAGTTTTGGGTGGATTAGTTTGTGCTGCAGCTTGGGATTGAGCTTCTTCAGCAAGCCCTTTGGCACGCAGCTCCTGAACATATAAGATCACCTTCCAGCGTTCCTCAGGAGAAAGCTGGGATGCGTGAGACCCCATTAGGTTTTTACCGTAGGTTATGCTGTGAAACATTTTCCCCTCAGGAAGGTCTCGCAGCTGCGGTCCGTAGTAAGAAGGCACCTGAGGATACTTTCCAGCCTCCACCAACGTGCCCCGTCCATTTCCTTTTTCCCCATGACAGTGAATGCAGTAGTATTCATATAGCCTTTTACCCTCAGCGATATTTTCTGGGGTGGCAGGAAGGGGATTCTTAAGAACCTTGCCAGCTTCTTCGTATCCCTCATTCGTATTCGGGAAAGGGTAATAGTAATCAGCTTTTCCCCGAGCAACTGTACCAGCAACGGGTTCTATCACATGCTTGCCATCTTTCGTGTAGGGGAAATAATCCATCTGCGAATAGGGCTCTAACGGAATAGAGTGATACATCTGGGGAGCGTATTCTATCCCGGGATCACGTGGATCAGTTCTCCCGCATCCACTCAGGGTGTAGCCCGCAGCAGAGATAAGTAGTAGCTTCAATGCAAGTCTCATAACTCTACAATCTTTGCTTCAAAGGCACCTGTTTTCTGAAAGAGATTACGAGCGGCATCCCAATGCCCCTCATCGGCAATAGCGATAACCATCGCATCATCTGTTTGACGAGGGTCATAGACCACAGCCTTGCGCCCTGGATAAAGGCGATTGACATACAAGTAAGAGAGAAACATGAGGACCCCCGCAAAAAGAACTGTCAGCTCAAACGTTATTGGGATAAAGCTCGGGAATGGCAGAAACGACTTGCCGCCAATGTTGATGGGCCAGTCTATGCTGTACATGTAGATCTGCATAGTGAGAGCCGTGAGAGTGCCGAGAGCCCCATACACGAAAGCAGCATCTGGTAACCGAGACTTTTTGAGATGGAGAACGTGATCTAATCCATGCACTGGAAAAGGGGTGCAAACCTCATGGATAGGCACCTTCTCCTTTTGGAAAGCCTCTACTGCAGCAAGGAGTTTATCTTCATCATCATAGAGTCCTATCAGGTACTTCGCCATAGACGCTCAAGATTTTGGTGTGTCTGGATCGGAAGAGAAATGCAGAGCGGGTGCCACAGCGCCTTGGGGCTTTCTCGCTTTATATGCTTCCCACGATAAGCCCGCATATTGATCCCCCGAGGTCTTTAGAATGCTTTTAGTCTCGGCTGCAGCAATAACTGGTAAGAAGCGGGCGAAAAGCAGATACAATGTAAGGAAAAGCCCGAAACTTCCCACCAGAATTGTTACTTCTACCCATGTAGGCGCATACATCCGCCAAGAAGAAGCGAGAAAGTCCCGATGAAGGGAAGTTACAATGATAACAAACCGCTCAAACCACATCCCGATATTCACGAAAATGGAAATGACAAATACGAACCATGGGCTGCGGCGAAGCTTTTTGAACCAGAAAACTTGAGGGATCAACAGGTTACACCCTACCATCGCCCAGTAGGACCACCAGTACGGACCAAACGCCCGATTGAGGAAGATATACCGTTCCCAATACGACCCCGAATACCACGCAATGAAGAACTCCGTCGCATAAGCAAAGCCTACCATCATCCCAGTCGCGAGGGTAACTTTAGCCATGGCGTCTATGTGCTCAAGGGTGATGTAATCTTTGAGGTTGAGCACTTCTCGCGTGATAATCATGAGCGTCAATACCATTCCAAACCCCGAGAAAATCGCCCCCGCTACAAAATATGGAGGGAAAATAGTCGTATGCCACCCCGGCAGTATAGATGTAGCAAAGTCAAAACTCACTATAGAGTGGACAGAAAGCACCAGCGGCGTAGATAACCCTGCCAGCACGAGCGATACAGCCTCAAATCGCTGCCACTGCTTAGCGCTCCCCGTCCAGCCGAAAGATAGTATGCTATACACATGATAGGTGAAGCTCCCAGGCTTGGCTCGGTCTCGTACCATTGCCAGGTCTGGGATTAGCCCCGTATACCAGAAAAGAAGAGAAATAGTGAAATAGGTACTGATGGCAAAAACATCCCACAGCAGCGGCGAGTTGAAGTTAACCCACAGGGGGCCGTGCGTATTAGGCAAGGGAAGAAACCAGAAAGCCAGCCATGGACGCCCCATGTGAATAATAGGGAAAAGCCCCGCACATATTACCGCGAATATGGTCATGGCTTCTGCTGCTCTATTGATAGCCATGCGCCACCGCTGACGGAAAAGCAGCAATATGGCGGATATGAGGGTGCCTGCGTGCCCTATACCTATCCAGAAGACGAAGTTGGTAATATCAAAAGCCCATCCTATGGTCTTATTTAGCCCCCATGTTCCTATCCCCACCCATATAGTATAAGCAATCGCCGCAAAGCCAGCAAACATTACCGCCGCCGTAAAAGCAGTCGTAACATACCACTTCCAGCTGGCAGGACCTAAGATGGGCGACACTAAATCATCAGTAATCTTCCGATAGGTTTTCTTGCCCAGAATGAGAGGCTCACGAATCGGACTCTCAAACATAACTATGCATGTTGAGTTTGAGGGAGTTCTTCATTACGCACCTTGACCATATAGCGAATAGAAGGTCGGATATTGAGCTCGGACAGAGCATAATATCCACGAGGCTCTTCGGCAAGTTTAGATACAAGGCTTTGAGGGTCATTGAGGTCTCCGAATACAATCGCTCCTGTCGGACAAGCCTGTTGACAAGCAGTCTTCACATCTCCATCACGCAGAGGACGGCGCTGTTTTTTCGCTTCCAGCTTAGCGGCTTGAATCCGCTGAGTACAAAAGCTGCATTTCTCCATCACCCCTCGCGCCCGGACCGTAACATCCGGATTGAGAACCATGCGTCCGAGCTCATCCACAGGATTGAATACCCATCGCTCTGCATTTGTGTAGTCAAACCAGTTAAATCGGCGCACTTTATACGGACAGTTGTTGGCGCAGTAGCGGGTGCCTACACATCGGTTATATACCTGCTGATTGATGCCTTCTGAACTATGAGCGATTGCTAAAACAGGGCATACAGTTTCACATGGGGCATGATCACAATGCTGACAGAGCATTGGCTGGAAGAAGGCGCGAGGAAAATCTTCTGGCGGTGCCGCAGGAAACTCCTCCGGCTTACCTGTATGGCCCGCTGTGGAAGTAAAATAGCGATCTATGCGAATCCAATGCATATCGCGGCCGCGACGCATTTCATCACGACCGACGACAGGGATATTGTTTTCCGCATTACAAGCTACGACACAGGCTCCACAGCCAATACATAGATTGAGGTCTATCGTCATCCCCCATCGGTGGCCGGGCTGCTTGTGCTCTTTCCACCACAGATTTATCAGCTTAGGCTCTTCATGATTGCCTGCCCGGCGATCTTTGGTATAAGCTGCAAGCGAGGTTTCCCGAATGTATTCTCGTCCCACATAGGTCTCCCACTGCTGAATGCGCGCCAGCTCGTAAGTTCCTGGCAGCTTTTGAATAGTAACATTAGGAGCGACGCAGGTCCGATGCCCAGACTTAAGCTTAGTAAAGAAGGGGAACGCATTTTTACCCACTCCTACCGCAGCTCTTCCACCCGTACTGCGCCCATACCCCATCGCAATTCCTATCGTATGAACATCGGTACCAGGCAGGACATACACAGGGAGCTCTATGGAAACTTCTCCTGCAGAAATTCTCACGATATCATTCGTGGAAAGACCATTTTGCCGAGCATACACCGGTGAGATGACGGCATAATTATCCCATGCCACGCGAGACACTGGGTCTGGAACCTCTTGAAGCCATGGATTTCCTGCATTTGTGCCGTCTCCGATGCTCACCTTTTCATACACATAGACTGTGAGAGGGATTTCATCGGGCAGGGGAGGCAGCTGCTCTACCCACTGGGCTGGGTTCCAGTTAGGCTTAGGGTGCGTCTGCGGGACAGGAGTCATATTTACAACTCCTCGCTCCAGTGCCCTAAGCCAGAAGTTTTGCGGGGCATCTACCGGCAAAGGCGGCTCCGCGTCACTCCAGAATAGCTGGGCTTTCCCCGCCTCCTGAGCCTTGAGAAAGTCCTTGTATGCCGGATAGATATTTTTCTCCCAGTAGGCTTTGAGATAGTCTAAATGCGACTCTTGACGGCCCAGCCAGCTGAGAAGAATCTCAGCGAAAGACTTAGTAGAAAAGATTTTTGCGATTGTGGGCTGCTGGAGCGTATAAAGCCCCTCATAAGGCTGCGCATCCCCCCAGCTCTCTAAATAGTGATCCTCAGCCAAGATGTACTTACACTTCTGAGCCGTCTCATGCTCATAAAGATTTATTGCAACCGTAACGGGAATAGCGGCAAGCGCAGCTTCTACAGACTTTGCCTGCGGGTAATCATACACCGGGTTGACTTGATAAAATATAGCTGCGCCGACGCGCCCTCCTTGAGCTTCACTCAAAAAGGTCTCAAAATCAGCATCCTTTTCTCCCCTTAGAAGGCATGCCGGCTGAACATAGGCGGTATTGCCGTAACTCTCAAGGAGAATATTGATCCCTGCCACCACTGCTTGAAGGGCAGGAGAATGAGAACGAGTAACGACCAAAGCCTTCCCACGAGCTTCCCAGAGCCGCTTAGCCGTGTGTTGAATATCTCCTTTTGGGGTGTCCCACCGGTCTCCATTGATAGGCGGTTGCCCGGCAAGCTCCGCCACCCGATTGTAGAGGTTTATTATCGCTCGCCGAACCTCCATCGGAGACAGAGCGACACGCCTATCAGCACTCAAGCCCGTAATCGTAGGGACAGACTCAAACTGAACATGGTAAGATAAAGTCGTACGATCCCCGTACAAACGACGATTTTGAGACCACTGCCGAGCGAAGGTGGTCGGATCCAACCATGTGCCTAAAAAGTCTGCATTCAGCCCAACTATTACATCTGCCTTGTCAAATCTATAAGTAGGAATGACCCGCCGTCCAAATATAGCCTCGTGCGCCGTCAGAATCGCATCGTACGACTCAGCAGCATACACTACATGCCGGGCATTTTTGAAGACTGCGAGCCACTCGTCAATTAAGGCCTTGAGAGAAGGACTAATGATAGGAGGAGTGACAAGGTATATAAGCTTGCCGGCGGAATCCTGAGCCTTGAGCTGGTCCATAAGAGGCGTGGCCAAAGCCTCCCATGCCGCCTCCTTCCCGTCTATTTTAGGTTTCTGAAGGCGAGTATGGTCATAGAGAGAGAGCACCGAGGCTTGCCCGCGCACATGTGTGCCCCCTCCACTCAAAGGATAGGAAGGATTGCCCTCTATCTT
>JANXDD010000071.1 GCA_025059915.1 Bacteroidia bacterium
GGCGATCGGCTTCGGCTCTTCTTTTTTCGGGGTTTCTGGCTTAGGTGAAGGAGCAGGAGCGGGCGGTTGAGAAGGAGGAGTAGAGGCCGCTACCGGGGCTGGAATAGGCTTATAAACATTGTCCGCAGTCGTACCTTTGCACTCCTCACTGAAACGAAGCTCATAATAGATCGGTCTCGTTGTGCGAAAGTTTTCAACTTTCCAACGCACAGGCAGAAGAATATCACGCAAAGACTGCTTATAGCAGTCATTCCGTCCTGTCATGGCCCTCACATTCTCAACATTACCCTCGGGCGTTATACGAATCTCTACATATATGTTATCTACACCGCAGCAGGTGGAATGTTGTCTGATTTGAGATAGTACATAATCTGCCAAAGTCGTCCGTCCATCCTCAAAGGTAAAAGTTAGAGGGTCTACGCGCTGGCGGGAGAGATCCACGGGCTGCGCGTAGGTAAGTGCAATTAATAGGGCAGCCCAGGAAAAAGTTCGCATACTGCGAAGGTAGGATATTTTGCCTTACCTTCGCTCCATGTTGGTAAGCCGACGCTTTTGGGACGGAATAGGAGGATTAGCTTATGCGTTTGCTAAGGCTGATGGTTTCATCGAAGAGGAGGAGATAAAAGCTTTTGCTGCTCGGGTGGAAGAAGCATTCAAAGAGATTCCCACAAATTTTCCCCAGAGAGCGGAGGCAATCTTGCAGCTTTTTCACTCTCTAAACTATACACCTGAGCAAGCGTACAAGGAGGCTCTCCAACATCTTTCTGAGGTGGCAGAGGAGGTTCGTCACTATCGTTTTGACATTCTCAATACTTTCAGGCAGGTGATACGAGCAGATGGCAAGGTTCATCCCTATGAAGAGGAGTTTTTACAGCGCTTGGATGCTGATTTAGAAAAAATTTCCAGCTGACGCTTATAACTTTTTTTCATGCGATATACTTTTTTCCTGTCGCGTCTCGCGTTTGGTGAGAATGCATGGGAATGGCTGGTTGGACGAGAGCTTTTTGAAGCGATAGGTGCGGATTATGGGATTCATGATCTATCTGTGAGGTGTCAAGTTCGGGCTCGGAAGGAAACGCGTTATTTGCGATTGTTTCTCAGCTTAGGCGGTTGGGTGGAAGTAGAATGCGACCGAGGGGGAGAGCTTATTCGCTTGCCTATAGAGGCTCAGCATGAGCAGATTTATAGCTGGGATGAGTATTACCTTCCTCCGGCGGAGATAGAGGAATTTTTCACGGTGGGAAGCCGAACCGATGAAATAGACCTTACACAAGCTTTGTACGACTATATCGGACTGGCGGTGCCTTGGCGGCGCGTCCGACCTACTTGCCCAGATGAAAGCTGTCCAGCCCACGTTCATGCTTTTCTAAAGCAGAGCTAAGTTTTTTTCTATACCTTTGCGCCGCTATGGCAAATCCTAAACGCAAACATTCCAAAAGCCGCCGAGATAAGCGCCGCACCCACCATAAACTTCCTGTCCCCGCCTACTATATAGACCCGCAAAGTGGCGAGCCTACTCTTTTCCATCGTGTGAATCTTATCAGCGGCTACTACAGAGGTAAAAAGGTACTTCGTACAGGCGAAGACGACGAAGGTTGATGAGAATAGGTATAGATGTTTTCGGTGGGGATTACGCACCGCACAATCCTCTAAGGGGGGTATCTTTAGTACTGGATGAATTGCCGGAGGATGTAGAGCTCTGGCTGATTGGCCGCCCTGCGGAAATAGAGCAAGTAGCTCGGGAGATTGGACTTTCTCTCAACGGAAGTGTCCACCTCCTTCCTGCCTCAGAAGTCATAGAAATGGATGAAAATCCAGCTCGTTCTATAGTCCAGAAGCCGAATTCTTCTATTTCCGTGGGCATTCAAGCCCTCAAGGATGGGGAGATAGATGCCTTTATTAGCGCAGGAAATACTGGAGCCATTGTCGCTGCTTCCGTGCTTAAGCTGGGCAATCTACCAGGGGTCTCTCGCCCTACTCTCGGTGCCCTCTATCCGTACGGGGAAAATGAATACTCTCTCATCTGTGATGTCGGCGCAAATGTGGATTGCAAGCCAGAACATTTGGTGCAGTTTGCTCAGCTGGGCACCGTCTATATGCGCGAGGTGATGAACATTCCGAACCCGCGAGTAGCTCTTCTCAACATCGGAGAGGAGCCGAGCAAGGGGAACCTTTTAGCTCAGCAGACCTACGCCCTTCTTCAGCAGCATCCCTCTATCAATTTCGTAGGAAATGCAGAAGGGCGGGTCCTGAATACGGGTTTTGCCGATGTGTATGTAACAGATGGCTTTGTAGGAAATATCTTGCTCAAGTTTGGGGAGGCTCTGTATGAGCTGCTGCGAGAGAAGGTGCCGCCCAATCCCATTCTTGAAAGGCTCAACTATGAGAACATTGGGGGGCTTCCTTTTATTGGCGCTCAGGGGAATGTGATTATTGGACATGGGATTTCTTCTCCAAAAGCTTTCAGAAACATGATACGCATAGCCATTAGCATCGTGGAGGCTCGGCTGACGGAGAAAATTGCTTCAGCTTTTCACCTTCATGCGTAGAGCAGTTATTACCGCTGTCGGAGCTTACCTTCCAGAAAAGCGCCTGACGAATGCAGATTTAGAGAAGCTGGTGGAGACTTCGGATGAATGGATTGTAGAGCGTACGGGCATCCGAGAGCGGCGCATCTTAGGACGAGGCAAAGGAAGCGCCTATATGGCAATAAAAGCCGCAGAGGAAGCCCTTAGGAAACGAGGTTTGCCTGCTGAGGAAATAGACTTAGTGATTGTAGCTACCGTAACGCCGGAGCATCCTTTTCCCGCTACAGCTAATATCGTTGCCAATGCTATAGGAGCTCACCGAGCATGGGGATTTGACTTAGAAGCGGCATGTAGTAGCTTTTTGTATGGGCTGAGCATTGCAGCCGATAGCATAGCCGCTGGACGCGTAGAGCGTGCCTTAGTAATAGGAAGCGATAAAATGTCCAGTATCATTGATTATCGGGATAGGGCGACCTGTGTGCTATTTGGGGATGGGGCTGGCGCCGTCCTTTTAGAACCCACTACAGAAGATGTAGGAGTCATGGACTACCTTCATCAAGCGGATGGCAGCGGATGTGCTTATTTACATATGAAGGCTGGAGGAAGTGTCCTTCCTCCGTCGGTTCGGACGGTGCGGGAAAGGCTTCACTACGTCTATCAAGAGGGGCGGCAAGTTTTTAAACATGCTGTGGTTCAGATGGCAGCTGTATCGGAGGCCCTTATGCAAAAGCATGGCCTTACGGCGGAAGATATAGCCTTCTTTGTTCCACACCAAGCCAATCGTCGGATTATAGAAGCTGCTGCGGAGCGCTTACGCTTCCCCATGGAAAAGGTAATGATCAACATAGAGCGGTACGGAAATACTACTTCTGCGACTCTGCCATTATGCCTTTACGACTACGAGAGTCAGTTGAAAAAGGGCGACAATCTTATCTTGGCTACATTCGGTGGGGGCTTTACGTGGGGGGCGCTCTGGCTGCGGTGGGGCTACTGACCCGTTGTGGCTGGGATACCGATACGCCTTTTTTCCCTGAAAAAATCGGTGTATATCTACGAGTAGATACCCATCTCTACTGGCTTCCTGAGGGAGGCCTACCAATATACATCCATGTTCCCGTTCGCTCTATCAGTGCAACTCCGTGGGGTTTAGCGGCACTTTCTGGGAATGGACAGGTGCTGTATCTCTTTCAGGGAGGGCAAAGGGGGCCCTCTCTTTCTATCCCCTTAGAGGAATCTTGTGAGCAGGTGCAGGCTTTTTTTGAGAAAGGGGTCCTGTGTCTGGCATGTCCCTCTGGCTTACGAATAGCCCAAAGTCCGGAGAAAGCCTTTTCTCCTCGGTGGAGGGTATTTTTTGCCCCAGGGGGCTATACGCATGTAGCTGCAGCTTCTTCTTTCATAGTTGCTGGGGGACCTCAGAGGGTAGCTGCCTACGAAGGGCAGCGCTTTGCAGAAGTAGGAGAAATGCGGCTCAGCGGCAGGCTTCAAAAAGTATGGATAGAACATCCTGGCGGGGCATCCGGAATCTGGATAGACTCTACAGGGCGCAGGAATATTTTCTCCTACTTACACAATGCACGACTTTTCAGATGGGATTCTACCACTTCTGTATGGCTTCGCCAGACCAGTCCATATCTTAAGCGCTCTGTCGGTACAGAATACTTGGGAAGCGTGGCTTTATCGGTGGATAGTGTGCTTTCGCCGGGAGGCTATGGCTCGGTCGGAAGTTTTTCGGTGGATTTTGTGAGAGGAGAGATTTACTTTTTGCGGCGCGATTCTGTATGGCGCTATCAGATAGAAGGAAGTAGCGAAGCAAAGCTTATAGGCGTTTTTTCAGGAGCAAAGGAGATAGAGATAGTTCCCATATACCGCTACGGCTCAGCAGAAGTAACAATCAGATAGGGCGGATGAGAACTTCGCAAACCTGCTGCGAGCCACCGCTGAAGGGTATAAGAACGACCTGAAAGCCAGATGTAGAAGTGCTTTGGCGGGAGGCGCCTTCTGAGGGCTATTTCTTGGATAGGCTGGGTCAGCTCCCAGATGACAGAGGCATTAGTGTAGTCCCCGAAGCCCCAGGCAGCGCTGGCGGCTTCCTCTATCGTGTCCGCATATAAAACAAAGCTTGTTGGGCGGGGGTAGAAAGGCGAGTAGCTATTGTCTCCTACCGAGTCACTAAACCAAATCAGGCGAGCAGCTAAGACTGGGCGCCGAGAAAGAGCCTCCCATCCGCTAACCTCAAACTGGATGCCCACGGGTAGCCCTCCAGCTACGAGGAGCTGTTGCGCCCATAGAGTGGTATCCTGCTCCAGATGGTCTCGCAGGGTGTTGGTGCTTTGTCGTTGGAGAGAATAGGCCCATACGCAGGAGTCATTGACGAAAAAATCATAGCGCTGGGGAGCATCTTGACCTTGGACGCGTTCCCTGTAAAAGATTCTCAGTACTGTGGAGGCGCTGCGGGGAAAAATAGTATAAATGGCAGCTTTGGCTCCAGCTACCATCGGCTCTGCTGTAATATAGAGCCCTGGAAATGCCTGCTGAAAAGCCTCTTCGCCGCTCAAAGCTGAAGCAGGCAAGGTAAGTATGCTGCGTCCCAGATTAGTGTCTAAGGGAATCCTGTAGCCGCCGGGGCGCAGGGAGATAAAATATAGACTATCCCGTCCCGGCAGCACAAGATTTTGCCCATCCGTGGAAAAAGTAGCCGTCGTCGTATAGGATTGGGCATTAGAAAGGGGCTGGGTAAGCCTTTCCACTCGCACTCGCATAGGGACAGAAAAATCCCCATATGCGCTTGCAATAAAGAGCTCTAAAATCACTGAATCCACTGCTACGAGGGTTTGGGAAAAGAACTTTACATCCTTTCCTCCTAAAGCAAAGCTTGTGGCCCAGCCGGCTTTCCATCGCCCCGTGAAGGTATCTTCTGCTTCCCCCATGAAGACAAAGGGAGCCTTTTTCGTAGAGGGCGGGGGCAGGAAAACTTGCCTCACCCCCTCTATGCGTAAGGTATCCTGCCGTGTAGGTGTCGGTGGAAATAGCTCTTCCCCGATGCGCTGTGGATTTCTACAAGCAGCCATCCACAGCAGCACTATAGCGGCGAAAACCTTTCTCAAATCGCCGCTTGGGTGAGAAGCTGCTGATAAAAGTCTGTCCAAACCTCGGGCGTGGGCTCGCCTTTATGCACCTCTATGATGGACTTCATTTCCTCTAAAAGACTTTCATAGGAATCCCCCGCCAGTCTGTGAAAGACTTCGGGTATATGACCGTCTATCCGTGCTTTGTCTGGTAGGGTGGGGGAAAATCTCAAGCTGGGGATCTGCTGCTCATACTGCGTGAAAAGCAGCTTTGCTCCTCCGAAGAAGGGGTCATTCTGCAAGTAGTACTTGAGATACAGTGCCAGAAGGCCAGTCATCCAGCCATTACAGTGGATGATGTGGGGGGCCCATTTGAGCGTTTTTATCATGGCGATAACGCCTTTACTGAAGAAAATGATGCGCTCGTCATTATCGCTGTACGGCTGCTGGGATTCGTCTAAGAATATGCCTTTGCGAGCCCAGAACTCATGATTATCCAGAAAATACACCTGCGTGCGCGTGCCGGGGATGCTGGCGACTTTGACATTGAGCGAGTAGTCCATATTCCCCACCCGAATAGTGATGCCGGATAATCGCTTTACTTCGTGGAGGCGCCAGCGACGGTCGTCTATGAGACCGTATTTGGGCATTAGAATACGCACCTCGTATTCATTAGACAAACGCTGTGGCAACTGGGCAATATACTGCGCCGCTAATGTTTCCCCCCAAAAAGGCTCACACTCCGTCGTAACCAAAAGTACTCGTTGTCGCTCCTGCCAGTAGCCGCTCATGATACGCAAAGTTAGGCAAAAATGGGCAACTTTGGTACATGGTCAAAACTTTTTCCCCTGCCCTCCTCCGAGAAGCATACATGTACATGTGCTATACCTACCACATGGCTCGGCTATATGATGAGTATAGAGAGGTGGCAAAATATGTGCATTCCACTTCCCGAGGTCATGAGGCTATTCAACTGGCGGTAGGGCTTTTGTGCGAGGTAGAGGACTTTGTGTATCCGTACTATCGGGATGAGGCGCTGCTTCTGGCGATGGGCTTTTCTCCATATGAGCTGATGCTTCAGCTTTTAGCGAAGGGAGCAGATCCTTTTTCAGGGGGGCGCACCTACTATAATCACGCCAGCGCCCGCCGCCCAGACCGCCCGAAAATCCCCCATCAATCCTCCGCTACGGGTATGCAGGCTATTCCAGCTACTGGCGCTGCACATGGTCTGCTCTATTTGCGCCAACAAGGACTGCGAGACGAGAAGGGCATCGTCGTATGTAGCCTCGGCGATGGCGCTATAACCGAGGGAGAAGTTTCGGAAGCCTTTCAAATGGCTGTTCTCAAAAAGCTCCCTATCCTTTATGTCGTTCAAGACAATGGCTGGGCTATATCGGCTTCAGCCGAGGAGATTAGGGCTATGGATGCTACGGAGTATGCCAGAGGCTTTCCGGGACTGACGGTCTTTAGAGTAGAAGATGGGAGCGATTTCATAGAATGCTATACCACGGCGGAAAAGGCTTTCCTTCATGTGCGGCAAGGTCGGGGACCAGCCTTGCTTTATGCGCAAGTTCCCCTTTTAGGGCATCATACATCGGGGGTGAGACGGGAATGGTACCGTTCTCCAGAAGAGTATGCGGAGGCTCTGACGCGGGAGCCTCGCCTCAAACTCCGAAGGTATTTAGAAAAGGCGCACCCAGAGATAGACCTTCAGGCGATTGAGGAGCTTGCGCGCCGAGAGGTAGAAGCCGCTTTTGAACAGGCGCGGCAGCAGTCGGAGCCAGACCCCCAAAGCTTGACTCTGCATGTGCTGGCTCCTACCCCTATCACCCAAGAGCGCGGCGAACGCTCACCCCACGGAGCTCCTGAGGTTCTAATGGTGGATGCTGCCCTCCATGCGATTGAGGAGATTCTGGCGGCGCATCCCGAAGCCCTCTTTTACGGACAGGATGTGGGGAGGCGCTTGGGCGGCGTCTTCAGAGAGGCAGCTACCCTCGCAGAAAAGTTCGGTGATCATCGGGTTTTCAATACACCCATCCAAGAAGCCTATATCATCGGCAGCTGTGCTGGTATGGCAGCTGTAGGCTGTCGCCCCATCGTGGAGATTCAATTTGCTGATTATATCTGGCCCGGACTGAATCAGCTTTTTACAGAGCTCAGCCGCGCTCATTATCTCTCTAATGGGAAATGGACCATTCCTGCTGTCATTCGGGTGCCGTGCGGAGCTTACTTAGGAGGGGGGCCTTATCATTCTTCCAGCGTAGAGAGTGTGCTCACTGCTATACGAGGCATCAAAGTGGTCTATCCCTCTAACGCTGCCGATATGAAAGGGCTTCTCAAAGCAGCTTTTTACGACCCCAATCCTGTAGTGATTTTGGAGCATAAAGGGCTCTATTGGTCTAAGGTTCCCGGTACTCGGGCAGCTAAAACCCCTGAACCGGCCCCTGATTACGTTGTCCCTATTGGCAAAGCCCGCTGGTGGCATCATGCCTCAAAGGAGCCAGCGCTGGCAGTGATTAGCTATGGAATGGGGGTGCATTGGGGACTTGCACTGGTGGAGGAGTTTCCTCAGCAAATAGCTCTCTTGGACCTGAGAAGCCTTTCACCGCTGGATTATGAAGCAGTATATGAAGCGGTGCGCCGGTATCATAGGATTTTGATTTTGACGGAAGAGCCCCCTGCTCATAGCTTCGCTCAAGCACTGGCAGGGTGGATAGCGGAAAATGCATTTGAATACCTGGATGCTCCCCCTAAGGTTATCGGTAGCGCTGAGGTGCCTGCTATTCCTCTCAGTATCACTTTGGAAAAAGCCTACCTTCCTTCCCCTGCTCGTATCCGAGAAGCAGCTTTGGCTCTACTTAGGTACTGAGAGCTTCTTTGTGGGGAGGAAGGCTTTTCTCTTTTGCATCTTTGCCGTGCATGGCGCTTGCCTGTGGAATCGTAGGCCTACCTAATGTAGGTAAATCCACCCTTTTCAATGCCCTCGCTGGCACCGCCTTAGCTGCTGCAGCTAACTATCCCTTCTGCACAATAGAGCCTAATAAGGCTATTGTGCCTGTGCCGGATCCGCGTTTGGCAGAGCTGGCGCGCTTTTTTCCCACAGCACAGGTCGTTCCTACCACCCTCACCGTAGTAGATATTGCAGGGTTAGTGCGCGGCGCCCACGCCGGTCAAGGCCTCGGAAATCAATTTCTGGCACATATTCGGGAAGTTCATGCGGTTCTTCATGTGCTGCGCTGCTTTGAAGACCCTAACATCATTCATGTAGAAGGGGGAGCAGACCCTCTGCGAGATAAGGAGATTGTGGATTTGGAGCTTCAGCTGAAAGACTTAGAGACGCTTGGTAAAGTCCTTCCTCGGGTGGAGAGAGAAGCCCGATTAGGAGGCGAGTCGGATGCTCAAAAATGGCTTGCTACCCTCCGTCAAGCAGAAGCCCATCTTTCCGCAGGTCAAAATCTTCGTACTCTGCAGCTTGAGCCCGAAGCCCGAGCTTACTTGCGCAGTTTAGGACTTCTTACTATCAAGCCGGTTTTGTACATCGCTAATATAGATGAGGCCAGCTTACCCTACGGTAATCACCTCAGTCAGGCAGTAGAGCAAGTAGCTCAAGAAGAAGGAGCTCCCGTTCTGACGCTTTGTGTTACCGTAGAAGCCCAGCTTGCCAGCTTACCTCCCGAAGAGCAAAAAGAGTTTTTAGCCCTATATGGTCTGAGGGAGCCTGCCCTTCCTCAGCTTATTCGGACAGCGTATCACCTTCTGGGGCTCATTACTTTTTTCACTGCTGGTCCTAAGGAGGTGCGGGCATGGACAGTGCCAGTGGGAACCCCTGCTCCTAAAGCTGCGGGAGAGATTCATTCAGACATCCAGCGGGGCTTTATTCGGGCAGAGGTAATAAGGTATGAAGATTATGTGCGCTACGGAGGGGAGGAAGGCGCCAAAGCAGCAGGCAAAATGCGCCTGGAGGGGAAAGAATATCTCGTCCAAGATGGGGATGTGATATATTTTCGCTTTGCAGTGTGATTGAGGTGTAAAGTTAGCTTTTCTTCCTTTGGGGGGGATGATGCATCTTATATCTTCGGCTGTTCTACATGATGGCAGATCATGAGTGGCTACTTAGGTCATGAAGTGGTATTAGGAAGTGCGAGATATCTCTGAGAGGCATTTGAGGGCATATGAGCTGCTGGCGGTAATGCCTCGGGGTGAGCTAGAGCTGTCTGCGGGGTTGTATGTGAGACAAGGGCGGGACAGTACAGGGGGGCTGGATGCGGTGGAATTTCTTTCTTGGCTGGGGCCTGTACAAGGGTGTGCCTGACAGGGAAAAGCTTTTTGCTTATATTTGAGAATATGACTTTATCGGAGCTGAGGGAGATAGCTCGGCGGCGGGGGATACAGGTAGATGAGGGGGTGCTGGAGCTTTTAGCGGAGGTGCTTTCTTTTCGTGCCTCTGAGTTTGAGCGGCTATGGAGTCGGATAGATGAGCGGCTGAGGCAGGAGCGGGAATATCAGGAGCGGTATTTTAGCCTATTACGGGAGATGATAGGGGAGCGGTTTGAGGCGATAGAGAAGCGCTTTGAGGCGATAGAGAGGAGGTTTGAGGCGGTGGAGAAGCGGTTTGAGCTGGTAGAGCGGCAGCTGAGGGAACTTCGGGAGGATCTCAATCAGCGTTTGACGGAGCAGGTATCACATTTGAATCAGCGGCTGGTGGAGCAGCAGGCTCATATGAGCCAGCGTTTTTCAGAGCAGCTGGAGTATATGAACAAGCGATTTGAGGATGTGGCTCAGCGGCTGGTGGAGCAGCAGGCTCATATGAGCCAGCGTTTTTCAGAGCAACTGGAGTATATGAACAAGCGATTTGA
>JANXDD010000072.1 GCA_025059915.1 Bacteroidia bacterium
CCATAAGCCCTTCCTCCACGCTACAGTTGTTACTTGTGAGTATGCAGACAGCGGGGTGGGTGGGCGTAGCCCTTCTCTGGATAAGTGGGATATGGGGAGCCGTCGCCGCTTGGGAAACTTACAAAGAGGGAGGGCTGTGGCGTCGTGCAGCACAGATTAGCTGGCTCCTTCATACACTTTCTCTGATCGGCATTTTAGGGCTTTTGCTATTCATCTTACTCGGTCATCGCTATGAATTTCATTATGCGTGGGCACACGGCTCTCGTCAGCTTCCCGTAGAATACATCACTGCGGCTCTCTGGGAGGGGCAGGAGGGGAGCTTTCTGCTCTGGATGATATGGCATGTTGTATTTGGATGGGGCATTCTATTATCTCGCGATAAGAATCGCTGGGGACTTTTAGCAGGGCTTCTGGCAGTGAATGGGTACTTGGGAACATTTCTTTTAGGAGCCTCTCTTCCTTCTTGGAGTGTAGCGATGGCAGCGGGGCTCTTATGGTCGCTTTGGGCAGCTGAAGGGCTATCTATTCGGAGTCGCCTCAGTGGCGCCGTGCTTCTGGCAGCTGTTGTTCTCTGGAATAGCTTATGGGGTAGGCTGCTTCTGATTGCTGCCATACTAATCCTCAGCATCTATAGGCAGTTTCCCTTACGAGCAGCGGTAGGGGCATGGGCGATAGCCTTATTGCCAGTAGGCAAAACCTGGGGCAGTTTCCCTTTTCTTTATCTGTGGGAGGTGCGTTCAGATGTAGCTGAAGGATTCATTCCAAGTGATGGAAATGGACTTAATCCCCTTCTTCAAAGCTTCTGGATGGTAATCCATCCCCCAGTTTTGTTCTCAGGGTATGCAGCTGCAGTACTACCATTTTTGGAGGGCTTTTTAGCTCTAAGAGCAGGAGGGCTTACTGCCGAATATAGTCGTCGGCTTCTTCGGTGGCTGTGGTTGGCTATTACTCTCTTAGGCTTAGGGATTGCTTTGGGGGCGTACTGGGCGTATGAAACTCTCAACTTCGGTGGCTACTGGAACTGGGACCCTGTAGAAAATGCTTCTCTCGCTCCATGGCTTGTGCTGGTGGCTGGGGCTCATTTAGTGTGGGTGTGGCGCCGTCAGCGCAAAGGAGAGACAACTACCCTTATTTTGACATCCTTAGCCTTTCCCCTCGTACTGTATAGCTCTTACCTCACCCGGAGTGGGGTATTAGCAGAGAGCTCTGTGCATAGTTTCACTGACTTAGGGCTGGGGGAATGGCTTTTATGGGGAGTAGGGGTTAGCATGGGCGGAATAGCCCTTGCGGCAATAGCCAAGGTCCGCTTTCAGATTCTATCAGAGGAGATAGGGTCTCTGCTGCGCTCTTCTCTGGCTGTAGGAGTGGTGCTTTTGACCTGGGTGGCTTTTCTTCTTTTAATCCTCACTTCCCTTCCTGTGCTCAACAAACTTCTGGGCACTTCCTGGACTCTCGGAAGCCGCGCACTTCAAGTGTATTACGAATGGGTGGGGATTTTTACAGTCCCAGTGCTGGGGCTTATGGGCTACTCGCTCATGCAGGCATTCCGAGCGCGCGGATGGATGTTGGTAGTTTGGCTGGCGGCGATTCTTCTGGCGGGGATCGTTTTTGCCCTATGGTGGATGGAGTGGGATTTAGTTTATCATCCGAGTTATCGGAAGCTTTTAGAAAGCTCAAATTGGCTCTTGCGATTGAGAGGGGGTATTTTTCTCCTGCTGGATGACCTTCTGTGGGTAAGTGCTTTGATAGCTTTGGGGGCAGCTATTGCCGTTCTTTTGCAGCGTAGGAAAGGCTCTCATCTCTGGGCCGTAACTGCTCACAGCGGCTTTGCGATAATGATCATAGGGGCCCTCCTCTCCAGCGGCTATGAGAAAGTACTCAGTCAAAATTTCAATCCTCGCAGCCCCAGTGGTGGCGACAATATATTCTTGCCTCATGGGGGTTCGGCAGTGGCTATAGGCTACTTCGTTCGGTATGAAGGGCTTGTGGAACCGCTTCCTCCCATTCGGGATGTGCGTCCTGTTTTGACAGAGGGGAATCAGACGCTCTGGCGATTTCGGGACAGCTTGGGGTTTCCTTATCATGTCTGGCTTGCTAATGAAGCATTTTCTCAGAAGGGACTCATTCATCCCGTAGCCCTTCCGGCGGTGCATTCATTTATAGAAAGCAACCTTGCCCTTTTGCCCGTAGAGCCTGCGGATCGCCGCTTTCGCTACAGGGTACATCTAACGACCATGGATAGCACCCGAACCTACCAGCTTCTATTAGAAGCGGATATAAGTGAGGCTTCTGGCATGATAGCGCACCCTGCCCATGTCCGATTGTGGCATGGAGACCTTTATGTCCATCTTACAAGCCTTCCGCAAGTAGAAGGGCCCCCAGTAGAGCAAGGCATAATAGGGTTGAGCATAGGAGATACCATTCAATGGGATGAATTTTTCATTCGCTTTGAGCGCCTCACAGAAGTGGAGAATGCTCCCCATCCTACTTTTCGGGCCTGGTTATCTATATGGCGGGGACTGCCCCAGTCAGCTCAAAAACTTCCTGTAGAATTCGCTATCCGAGACAAAGAAATGATAACTCCCACAGCCTCCCTTCCCGGTTTGGGCTTGACAGTGCAATTAGACCACATTTCGGTTCGGGAAAGCAAGCTTTACTTTCGCGTAGCTCTACGGCGTCGACCTGATAGTTTCATCACTCTCAAGATTCTATACAAGCCGTTCATCGGGCTTTTTTGGGGGGGAATGCTTCTTACCTTAGTGGGGACTTTGGGAGCGATATTCCGTCACAAGAGATAGGTATGAAAGTAATCTTACTGATTCGGCATGCTAAGTCCGATTGGAATACGGACGTCCTGTCGGATTTTAATCGTCCGCTTAGTGAGAAAGGTGTCAGGGATGCCTTACAGCAAGCCTATGCCCTTCTCAAACAAGGTTACCGTCCCGAACTGATCCTTTCCAGTCCTGCGATTCGGGCATGGCAGACAGCGCACCTGGTGGCGCAAGTGGTTTCTCTACCGCATCAGTGGGTGCGCAGTGAAGGAGCTTTTTACTGGGACGATATTGAAAGCATTTACGAGATAGTGCGACAAATTCCAGAGAAAGTTAGTGTCATCGGTCTGGTGGGGCATAATCCTCTATGGAGTGATATAGCGAGTCGCTGGCGGGGGGAAGTGATGGAAATGGCAACTGCTGAGATCGTCGGCTTTGGTTGGAGAGGACTATGGAAGGAAGTGCCGATTGTTGATTTAGAGTTTCTTTTTCACTTGCGTCGCACAGAATAGAGAAACTGGTAGAGAAGGGCCTCTCCCCTGTACAAGTATAGTCCTATGAGATATCCTCCCGGAGGAAGCTCTTCTGGTCTCCAATGGAGCTTAAGGGTGTCCCATTTGTCTTTTCCTTGTAGGGTAAAGCGTCGCTCCTCTATAGAAAGATACTGTCTCAGCTCAGGGAGTGTAGAGGCGCTCTTGTAAAGGGCTGCTTGTCCTAAATAGAGACCTGTCGGGAGGCGATACAAAACAGTAAGGGTCTGAGAAAGTCTCCCCTGAACAAACCCCATGCCGACCTGTGAAAAAGCTACCGCCCACTGCCCTGAGACAAAGGTTCCCGAACGGAAAAAAGCCTGACGGCGTATCTCGTCCCATAAAAGAATTTCCCAAGAAGCAGTGGAAGGAATGTTCAAAAGCCTCCATGAGAAAAGGTTATTACTTGTCGGGGTCTCGTCGGAAGTGCTCTGAAGGAAAAATGTACGCTTGTGGTAGGCGTAGATACGGTTCCCTTCTCGGATTGTCAGCTCCAGTGTATAACTGGCAAAGCAGTAGGTCTCCCCTTGGATGTATGCAGCAGGAGAGAAAAGAACCCACAAGCGAGAATCTCCCGGAAAGAAAATCGCTTGAGTCTCAAAGGGGAACTGCCCATAGATCATACTCGGTAGCATCCACCACGCGCACCCAGGCAAATTCCCCCGCAGATAGTTTCTTACCAGGGTCAGAGACATATACGAGATTATCTACTTCCAAAGCATCATACTCCGTGCGACCGATAGCAAAGTCTCCTTGTCTGTCGTCTATGAGGACTTTAAGTTCCCGCTGGAGCAGCTGCTGATTCCATGCATAAGATATGCGCTGCTGCAAGCTCATAAGCTCGTGGTATCGGCGCTTCTTTGTACGAGGAGAAACATCGTCAGAATAGGCATAGGCAGCAGTCCCTTCTTCGTGGGAATACAAGAAAGCGCCCACCCGCTCCAGTCGGTACTCTTCCAAAAATTGTAAAAGTTCTTTGAAATCATCTTCTGTCTCACCCGGGAACCCTACGATGAAAGTGGAACGCAGTACGATATTTGGTACGGTTTTACGAATGGTTTCTATGAGAGCTTCCGTTTTAGAGCGGGAGAGGCCTCGGCGCATTCGCTCGAGAATGCGGTCAGAAATGTGCTGGAGAGGCATGTCTAAGTACTTACAAATAGCAGGGGCGTCGCGCATGATTGGAAGTATCTCTAATGGAAATCCGGCAGGATAAGCGTAATGAAGCCGTATCCAGCCTATATGCGGTAGTGCTGCCAACCTTTCTAACAGGTCTGCCAGACGCCGCTTCCCATACAGGTCTATGCCATAGAAGGTCAAGTCCTGGGCAATCAAGCTGATTTCCTTCACCCCTTGGGCAATGAGGCTTTGGGCTTCAGCCAGGATTTCCTCCATCGGGCGGGATACATGCCTGCCACGCATGAGAGGAATAGCACAAAAGCTACATTTACGATTACAGCCTTCGGATATTTTGAGATAAGCGTGGTGGGGATAGCCGAGTCGCTGCCTTTCCCCGAGAAGGTAGCGTCTTAGATCCCCTTGAAGATGTCGCAAGAGATCTTCATATTCTACCTGTGTGTAGAAGCCATCTACTTCGGGAAGCTCTGTTTGAAGGACCTTTTTATCCCGAGCGACGAGGCAGCCGATTACATACAGGGCACGAATCTTTCCCTCTTGCTTCGCTTGAACATAATGGAGAATAGCTTCCACTGATTCCCGCTTGGCTTTATCTATGAAGCCGCAGGTGTTGAGGATAACCACGTCTGCGGTCTCTAAGTCAGTTGAGTGGGAGAGAGCGTACCGTCCGCTCAGCGATGCGGCTAACCGTTCTGAGTCAAAGACATTTTTGCTGCAGCCGAGGGTAGCGATGTGAAGTCGGAGGGGCTTGACGTGCATCTTAGGGAACGAGTGTGCTTTCTTTCATCCGCTTCAAAAGTTCAGGACGAGATATGCTGCCTCGGAGGTACTTTTCTACGACTAAACTGGCTATGGGAGCAGCCCAGGTTGCTCCCCATCCACTATTCTCTATGATTACGGCGATGGCTATTTTGGGATTGTCCCAAGGGGCAAATCCTACGAATACAGAATGGTCCTGTCCATGGGGGTTCTGGGCGGTGCCCGTTTTCCCGCATAATCCCAGCTCAGGTACATAGGCAGAATACCCCGTCCCCGCTTCTACCGCCAAGCGCATGCCGCGTATCACTGTCTCAAAATGCTTGCTTTCAATAGGAACCCGTATAGTGTCAAAGTAGCTTACCTGCCGTCCTTCTTGCTTATACACGTAGCGAAGGAAATGGGGCTGAATGTAAAATCCCCGGTTGGCAATGATGCACATGGCATTCGCCATCTGGAGGGGAGTCATGAGAATTTCCCCTTGACCAATGCTATTACTGATAATGGTGAAGGCATTCCATTGATCAGGTTTATAGGCTTTATCGTAATAGGCTTTGGTGGGAAGGTTTCCCGGCTTTTCAGAAGGAATATCCACGCCTATGCGGCGTCCCACACCGAAATATAACATGTACTCTCTCCAGCGTTCGTAGGCAATAGAAACTTTCTCAAACCGTGAGCTGTGAAGAAAGTCCGTATACACCGAAGCAAAGTAGGCATTACAGGAGTGCTGAATCGCTCCTACTAAGTCAAGGGGGCCTGGATGCCCATGACATCTCGGCTTGCCGCCATTCCTTATATACCCCATAGCACAGGGGTAGGTAGTTTCAGGGGTCAGAGTCCCCTCCTGAAGGGCAATCAAGGCATTCAGAACCTTGAAAGTTGAGCCAGGGGGATACATCGCCTGGATGACCCGATTGTAAAGGGGGAGATTCGGAGCTGTTTGAAGGGTGTGCCAGAAGTTTGTCATCTGCTCGCCAGAAAGTAGGTTTGGGTCATAAGTAGGCGAGCTGGCAGCACAGAGGATTTCTCCTGTGGCAGGCTCTATAGCAACTATAGCCCCAACTTTTCCATAAAGAAGGCTTTCGGCAAGCTGCTGCAAATCAATATCTACCGTGAGTACTAAGTCAGCTCCTTTTACGGGAGGAATATCCAGCTTTCCCTCTTGGTAGGGGTACAACTCTCGCCCCATTGCATCAACGACCACATACCGATAACCTTTCCGCCCAGCGAGAAGGGACTCATACTGTCGCTCTATACCCGCCCGTCCAATGAGGTTACCCATCGTATAGCGCCCCTCTGACTCAGCAATCTCCTTGGGGGTTACTTCGCTTAGGTAGCCTAAAAAGTGAGCTCCAACTGGATAAAGATACCGCCGCGTATGGAGAACTTGGGCAGAAAAGCCTGTCTGATGCCATGCATGTTCCATGAAGTTGGCATAGCGGGGAAGGGACACATATCGGATAAAAAGACTGGGTTTGCTTTTACTGAACTGTCGGGCTTGCTCTATGCGCTGCTGGAGCACAGAGATAGGTATGTCAAAAATTTTGGCCAATCGGTTTGTATCCAGTCCTGAGACTTCCTTAGGAGAGATGAAGATGTTGAAGAAGGGGACGTTGGAGACCCACAGACGCTCTTTTCGGTCTCGTAGGACCCCGCGAGGAGGGATAACTTCAATCCGTCGCACTGTATTCATCGCTGCCTGCCGCTGCCCCTCTAAAGAGCTAAGTTGAAGCTGGGCTAAGCGTGCTATCAGCAAAACCCCGCTTAGAATGACCACAGCAGTCCAACCCCGGCGTCTCTCCGAGTACTTAGGCTCGTACATAATGGCGCCTAATGGTCAGCTCAAAAATAATCCATTCCCACAGAAAGCTATAGGCTGCGCTAAGCCCTATTTGCAAGAGAATGCTCCCCGAGAGCTGCCACGATGCCAAGGGGAAGTATAGAAGGTGATGTATCAGCGTTAGAGGAAAAGCATACAGGAAAAACGCTCCTGAGGACAAGTCTCGGAGCGAAACTGTAAGCTCCCACTCTGGGGGAAGATTAGGATGGGAGAGCCGAAAAATCCCCTTGCGAAGTCCAATCACCCACAAGCCGCAGAAAGTTTGAAGTCCATGAGGAGGCATCACTATGTCTAAGAGCATTCCGAATGTTATCGCTACGACACCGCTTAGCAGCGGAGACCACGAGAAAGGAACTATCATCCAGAAAAGCACATAAGGAGCAGGATAAGCTAAGTTTTCCACCCGTAGCATAGGGGACAAAGCCATCTGAAAAAGCAGAAGTGTGACTGCCATGAGAAAAAGTAGTAAGGCATCTTTCATCTCTGCGGTATCAAGATGAATACGCTACTGAGGCGACTCCATTCTGCGTAAGTTTCTATCTCTATCGCATGGAACCCGCGGCTGAAATCCCCCCGAACCTCCCGCAAGCGTCCAATCCGCAATCCAGCTGGAAATATCATGCTTCCTGGTGCTGTCCATACTTCCTCCCCAGCCTCCACAGGCACATAAAGAGGAACGTACTCTAAAGAAAGGCGATTCAGTATGGGAATGTCCCACTTTGTGATACCGATGACCTCATGCTGGGGAAGAAGAGCGGACAAATGAACATCTTTATGAAAAATACCATACATGATGCTTGTCGTCGCTGTAGTCTCTGCGATGATTCCTATGACACCCTGCGGTGAAATGACTCCCAGGCCAGGGAAGACCCCATCGCGTCCCCCTTTGTCCAGAATAGCGTAGTTTTCACGCAGGAGAAAGCTTCTATATACGACCTCTGCTGGCAGAAATTTATATCCCTGCAGTACAGAGAAATTTCCAATCGCTCCCACTGGAGCAGGAGAAACTTCGCCAGAACTTGATAAAGCGCTCAGGCGCTCCTGCAGCTGAGAAGCAAAGGTCTCTAACTCTTTTGCTCGGCGCAGAGCCTCCCATGGCGCTGTCAGCCACAGAACCGATTTGTGAAGAGCGGTTTGGATAGAGAGCATCCAGCGTTCAATAGCGCTGCGGGGAAGAGGAGTAAAGTGGAGATATGCGTACAACGCTACCCCCTGCGCTATCATCCAGAGCATCACTGGATGAAAAAGAATGCGCAGCCATGCAGAGGGCGACATGCTGGCCTAAAAGCCGTTAGCTTTTGACCAGAAGAAAGTGAAACTTGTTCAAGTTTCGCAGGGCGTAGCTTGTTCCTTTGGCGATAGCTCGCAGTGGATCTTCAGCGATCCGTACAGGGAGGTGGGTTTGCTGAGCGATACGCTCATCCAGACCCCGCAGCAACGCCCCTCCGCCCGCCATATGAATGCCTCGCTCTACTAAGTCCGCCGCTATCTCAGGCGGTGTCGCTCCCAGGGTCTGCATGACCGCCTCTAAAATCTTAGAAATAGACTTATCCAGTGCGCTCACAATCTCCCGGTAAGAAATGTACAGCGTACGGGGCGTGCCTGTCATGATGTCTTTACCCCGAACGGGCTGATTTGGAGGAGGGTCTGGAATGTCTGCGATAGCCGCTCCTATCTCAATTTTGATGCGTTCTGCGGTGCGTTCTCCTATTTGGAGGTTATGTTGGCGACGGATGTATTCTACGATGTCTGCATTGAGTTCGTCGCCTGCGATGCGGATGCTTCGGTCGCACACGATACCCCCAAGCGTGATGACAGCGATCTCAGTAGTCCCGCCGCCAATATCTATCACCATATTCCCTTCTGGCGCCTCTACATCTAAATCCATGCCGAGGGCTGCAGCCATCGGCTCATGAATGAGATATACCTCTCGGGCGCCTGCGCGCTCCGCGGAGTCTCGTACAGCCCGCTCCTCCACCTCAGTTATCCCACTGGGAATGCAAACCATAAGCCGAAGATTGGGCTTGAGCAGACGGCGACTCCCGGGGATTTTCGCTAAAAATCCCCGAATCATAGCCTCCGCCATAGCAAAGTCTGCTATCACCCCTCCTCGTAAAGGACGAACCGTACGAATGTTCTTGTGGGCTTTCTCGTGCATGTATAGAGCCTCTTGCCCGACGGCAATGACCCGATTTTTCGTTTGGTCTATCGCTACAATAGAGGGTTCATCTACGACGACCTCGCCATCCACCATGATGACGGTGTTAGCTGTGCCGAGGTCTATCGCTATGTCTTGTCTAAGGAGTAGCCCGAACATACTTAGTGTCTGAAATGTCTATTATCCAGAAAGGTCAGGCAAATATCGCGCTTCTGAGCGAAGGCTTCTATCTCTGCTTGACGCTTACCCCCTCGGGGCACCGCTACCTGCCGAATACCCGCCTCGTAAATAAGTTCCAAACTGTCTGTGAAGGGGAAAAAACCATCACTGGCTAAAAGGAGGTTGGAGGGCGGAAAGGGGCGCCGTTTAGCACGCTCTATGGCGAGACGAACGGCTTCTATGCGAGAGGTTTGACCGCTTGCAGCTGCGATAAGCTGCCCTTCTGCTGTGATGACGACGGCATTAGAGTAAAGGGTACGAAGGAGACGAGCAGCCCAGCGCAGCTCCGCCAGAGATTCTTCCTGGACATCAGGTCTCTGCCAAAGGAGTCCTCCCAAAGCACTTCTCACCTCCCATGATGAAGCTCCTTCCAAAGGCAGCTCCACTAAGGTGATAGTCTTATGCTTTTTGAGCCAATCTACAGCCTCAGGCGCAAAACTGGGAGCAGCCAAAACCTCTATAAAATGTCCTTTTGTTTGCTGAGCCCAGCGCTCAGTGATAGGAAAGTTGCACACCACCACGCCGCCGTAAGCCGCCACCGGGTCTGCCGCCAAAGCATTTTGATAAGCCACTTCGGGTTCGTCCGCATAGGCAGCTCCACAAGGCTGGGTATGCTTGAGAATAGCACAAGCTGGCTTTTCCCATCCAGCTACGATGCTTCGTCCAGCGGAGAGGTCTAAGAGATTGTTGTAAGAGAGCGGCTTGCCAGCAAGGACACGGAGAGGAGCTCCGAGGAAAAAAGCAGGTTGATGGGGATTCTCGCCGTATCGTAAAGGCTGGGCATGGAGAGGCTGAGCTAAAAATCCCTGAGCAATCCGAGCATCGTACGCAGCAGTAAGCGCAAAGACCTGCGCAGCAAAGTGATAACGCACCTCTATGGGTGGAAGCCCTTTATACCTCTGGATCGCTTGCAGCGCTTCATGATAGTGGTCCGGGCCGAAGATAGCCCAGACTCTGGCGTAGTTTT
>JANXDD010000073.1 GCA_025059915.1 Bacteroidia bacterium
TTATGCAGAAGAGCGGGTGATTGTCAATCCCCTCCGCATCAAACCTGAATACCTCTACGAGCTGGAGCATAACCTTCTTTTATACTACACTGCTACCAGCCGCTTCTCTTCCACGATTATAGAAGCTCAGCAAGAGCGCGTCAAACAAGGCCATACCAGCTCTATAGAAGCCACCCATCGCCTCAAAGAAGAAGCCTTCCGAATGAAAGAAGCCCTTCTCAAAGGACGTATAGAGGAGATAGGGGAGATTTTGCACACCGGCTTTCAGTATAAGCGGAAGCTTGCGGAGGGCATCACCACCCCTTTGATAGAAGAGATTTACGAAACTGCCCTGCAAGCAGGCGCCACGGGAGGAAAAATTTCTGGCGCTGGAGGAGGAGGCTTCATGGTCTTCTACTGCCCTGGAACGACGCGATATGCTGTGGAAGCAGCTTTATCTAAGTTTGAAGGGCGGGTATTTCCTTACCACTTTGTACCAGAGGGGCTCACTACATGGACCGTGAAGCGATAGTTTTAGCAGGAGGGCTGGGCACTCGGCTTCGCAGCGTCCTACCCGACCTACCCAAAGTCCTCGCTCCTATTCAAGGGGTTCCCTTTCTCGGTTACCTCCTTCGGTACTTGAAAAGGGAGGGAATAGGGCGCGTCATCTTATCCTTAGGCTATAAAGCAGAGGAGGTAATGAAAGCCCTCTCTCATGAGAAGTGGGACATAGAGATAATCCCCGTGATTGAACCTGAACCGCTGGGAACGGGCGGGGCACTTGCTTATGCTTGGGGGAAAACTACCCAAAAGCGTGTATTTGCTCTGAATGGAGATACTTTTTTCCCCATAGACCTGAGAGCATTTGAGGACTTTCATGAAAGGCAGGGGGCACCCCTCTCAATAGCTTTAGCCCATGTAGCTCCTGCTGACCGATATGGGCTGGTGGAAGTGCGAGATGGTTGGGTGTATGCTTTTCGGGAAAAAGCCCCCGCCGCCGAAGGGTGGATCTATGGCGGCATAGCCCTTATAGAAACAGCGTGGTGGAAAGCTCAGTCGTGGAGCTTTTCCTTCTCTTGGGAAAGCTACCTTATGAAAGCGGTGCCTGCCCTGCCAGTAGCAGCTTACCAAGCAGAGCATGTGCCTTTCATAGATATTGGCGTGCCAGCAGACTACGAACGGGCCCAAACTCTAATTCCCGCCTATGCACGCTTTTGACCGCAACTGGACGCTATTTTTAGACAGAGATGGCGTTCTAAATGTAGAAAAAGAAGGCGATTACGTGCGCTGCTGGGAGGAATTTATGTTTCTCCCAAAAGTCTTGGATGCTTTGGCAATTTTGAAGGAAGTATTTGGACGAATCATCGTAGTTACTAATCAGCGAGGCGTAGGGCGAGGGCTCATGACAATGGCAGATTTGAATCACATCCACCAGCGCATGAAAGCAGTGATAAAAGCCTCCGGCGGACGGATAGACGCCATCTATGCCTGTACAGCCTTAGAGAACGACGCTCCCTGCCGAAAACCCAACCCCGGCATGGCTCACCAGGCTAAACGCGATTTCCCAGAAATAGAGTTTCACCGCTCCGTGATGGTAGGCAATAGCGAAAGCGATATGCTTTTTGGGCGCTCGCTGGGAATGCACACCGTCTGGATTTCTACTAAAAGCCCTTTGCCCTCCCCCCCAGATTTAGCCGATGAAATCCACGAGTCGCTATGGGCTTGGGCGCTCAGCCTTCAAGGGAGGTAAAGAGAGTTTTTTTCGCCAGAAGCCCCGCCCTATAGCATAGGCTACCAGATACCGAACGGCCCAACGCCTTATCAGCCAAGGATACTTTTCAAGCTTCCCAAGAACCCATCGGGCTATCATAGGCTGAAAGACCATCCGTAGAAACAACCTATAAGTAGGTAGGTAGAGCCACTTTCCCCCGAACATCTCCTCTCTACTGCGAGGGTGCTTCTGATGGAGGTAAGGCAGGTTATGCTGTGCCATATCGTACAGACGAATAATTGCTGGTAGGGGTCTGTACTGCACGAGATTCCATATTCTCGCAGTAGGCACATAACGAAACCTCAAGCCCGCTTCTAAAAGTCGGTAGCCTAGCTCCGCATCCTCAAGCCCATAACGGCGTATTTTTTCATCCATCCCACCCAGCTTCAGAAAAGCCTGGGCTGGCACCATGGCATTGGTGGGAACAAAGTGAAAAGGACGCGGCACTCTAAGCCCCCGTTTTTTCTCCCTCCACTGGAGGTATTCAGCCCAGGGATTAGGGTTATCCTCAGAGAAGTACAGAATCTGCCCCAAAAGCACCTCTTCTGAAGTAGGAGCTGCCGCCATGAACTCCTCCAGCCAATCAGGTAGCGGTATGCTATCCGAGTCCAAGAAGACCAGCCACTCATGTTTGGAGAGATAGGGGAGGACCAGATTACGGGCTGCGCTTCGCCCGCGATTTCTCCTGTCTGGATGCTGTAGTGCCTGGACGAAAGGCAACCGTACCTGCATAAGGTACTCCCAAGTCCCATCCGTAGAGCCATCCACACATACATATGCAGTAAAATCTCGGAAGCTCTGCTGCTCAAGTGCAGCCAAGCACCTCCGCAGCTCAGGAAGGTTATTGTAAGTAGGGATAACAATTGCCAAACGACTCACCCGTGCAAAGTAGCATTGTACTTTTGTAAGTCAAACCTATGAGACTCCTCCTTGCAATCACGAGTTTCACCTTGATAGCTTGTGCTCAAAAGCCTTCTCACCAAGCCCCCCCACCCTCTAAGCCTCTCTATTACCCCGAGGAAAAGCACCTACGCAATATCCGACAACTTACTTTCGGCGGAAATAATGCCGAAGGCTATTTTGACCCTACAGGTCAGCGAGTGGTCTTTCAAAGCGATTGGCAGGAGATTAATCCCCAAGGGTGTGACCAAATTTTCATGCTGGAGCTGGCGGATGAGCCCCCACGCTATCGCCGCATCTCTACAGGACGCGGACGCGCTACTTGCGGCTTTTTCCTCCCAGATGGAAGGATTATCTACGCTTCTACGCATGGGGTCAGTGATAGCTGTCCCCCTATAAAGCGCAAAGCTGGCCGATATGTATGGCCGCTTTTTGAATATGACCTGTATGTGTATAACCCGAAAACGGACTCCCTTCAAGTCTTTCTCCCCGCCAAAGGATACGATGCTGAAGCTGTCGTTTCCCCCAATGGTCGGTACCTCCTTTTTACCTCTCAACGGGGGGGAGATTTAGACCTGTGGCTATATGACTTTGAGACTCAGACGCTTCGCCAGCTGACTAATGAGCTTGGCTATGATGGGGGAGGGTTTTTCGGACCCGACTCTAAAACTATCGTCTGGCGCGCAAGCCGCCCAAAGGGCGCCCAAGCAGAATCTTACAAGGCCCTCTTATCTGAAGGCTTCGTTGAACCCTCCGAACTTCAAATTTTCATTATGCACATAGATTCCATGATTCCTCGTCAGGTTACTAACCTCCCCGGCGCTAACTGGGCTCCTTATTTCCACCCCAGCGGGAAAAAAATTATTTTTTCCAGCAATCACCACAGCCTTGCTCAGGGAGGGCGGCGATTCAATCTCTTCATGATAAACACCGATGGCACTAGCCTTGAGCAAATCACCTTTGATACGGAGTTTGATGCTTTTCCGATGTTTTCGCCAGATGGGAAGAAGCTCATTTGGGCAAGCAATCGGGGAGGGCGTCAGCCCCGAGAAACAAACCTCTTCATTGCAGATTGGGTAGAATGAAGCGAGTAGGGGGGGCTTTAGGGAGCATGCTGCTCCTTCTCTCAGTAAGGGGGGAAAAGCCCCTCGGTTTCCATGCAGAGAAGCCTTTTCCTCATGCTGTAGATACACCTACTTCTTTCTTAACGCTACCTCCTCAGAGGGTCGTTGGACGCAGTCGCCAGCGAATCATAGAAGCCCTTAAGCTCCATGAGGGACGCTCATATCCGGTATGGGCACGCCTCCTTGCTCAGCAGTGGCAAGGAATACCTTATGGCAGTGGAGGCGCAGGATTAGGGCCCACCGAGCTCCTGCTCAACTTAGAGCAAATGGATTGCATGACTGCCGTGGAAAACCTTCTTGCCCTTCATCAGACCACCTTAATGAAAGGAAAAACTCCAGAGGATTTCGCTGCTGCGCTTGCGGCGGTGCGTTATCATGCTGTGCCCCCCTGCCGATGGGAGGACCGCTATCACTACCTTACACATGCTTTTATAGAGTGGGAGGAGAAAGGCTGGGGCACGTGGCTGCCCTTAGGCATTCCAGATAACCGACCCATCCATTACATCACTCACAATCCTAAGAAGTACGGTGGCTTTACCGACTGGACTTTTCTCAGGTCTGTGGAAGGGCGCCTCAGCACCCGACCCCGCTATTATATCCCCTCTAAAGCCATTCATGAGTGGCTCCCCTTTTTACAAGATGGGGATTTGATAGCCTTCGTTTCGCCGCAGGAGGGACTGGACGTCTCTCATGTAGGGGTATTTTTCTGGGAGGGGGAAAAAGCGACTTTTTCCCATGCCTCCCTCATCGCTAAAAAGTGGGTCTATGGAGAGGACCTCTGCGCCTACTTAGACAAGCGGGGAGAAAAGGTGAAAGGTATAACTGTCTTTCGCCCCTTTTGATGAAAAAGTATGTACTCAAGCTTGCTTATGATGGGGCAAAGTATGCTGGCTGGCAGAGGCAGCCTCATGCCTTAGGCGTAGCTCAGGTAGTAGAAAAAGCCCTTGCTACCCTCACAAAGACGACTGTAAAGCTCGTAGGAGCAGGACGTACAGATGCTGGGGTTCATGCTCGTGCCCAAATAGCCCACTGGGAAATGCCTTATTCCATAGAACTTCCTTTCTTGCGTCACCTAAATGCCCTTCTCCCGGGCGATATTCAAGCTCTGAGCTTATATGAAGCGGCAGAGAGTTTTCATGCTCGCCACTCAGCTATAAGCCGTACTTATCGGTATTTTATTCGGTGGGTGCCGAATCCTTTCCGGCGGGCGTATAGTTTTCCTCTCTCAGCTCCTCCAGCCCTTCCCCTGCTCAATCAAGCAGCCTCTTTACTCATAGGCAGCTATGATTTTTCTGCTTTTACTAAAGGGCTTGAGGACCAGCCTAATCGCGAGTGTAGAGTTTATTCGGCGCGCTGGGAGATGGAAGAGGAAGGCTTTGCCTTTTTTGAGATTACGGCAAATCGGTTTTTGCGAGCGATGGTGCGAGCCCTTGTGGGGGCCCAGTTGCGTTTAGCTCAAGGTAAGCTAAGCTGGGAAGCCTTCAAAGCCGCTCTATACGAGAAAGACAGGCGCTGGGGAATGTACCTGGCTGCCCCTCAGGGGCTTTTTCTATGGGCAGTTGAATATCCCCCTCAATCATTATATTTGCTGGAAAGCTATGCCCTCTTCCCGCCTCACTCAGGTCCAGCAGCAGACCCTGCGACTGAATCAAAGGCAGATTCAGCTCGCACGCCTTCTGGAGATTCCCGCAGACGAGATGGATAAGTACATTGCCCAAGAGCTGGAAAAGAATGAGGGGCTGGAGACAGAAGAAAGTGAGGGGGAGGAGAGAATTTTACCTTTACCTGATGGACCGATTCTGAGGAGCGGCTCGTTTATATCTGAGGAAGAGGGCACCTCCAACTCAGAAGCGCTTCCCTTTCTCAAAGAAGAGAGCGAAGACTACTACGGCCCCTACAACTTCAGCCCCAATCAAACGCTTTATGAATCTCTCTTAGAACAGCTCTCAGCGCTGGATCTGACGCCTGCAGAAAGGCGCATCGCAGAATATCTAATCGGCAATCTTGATGAGCGGGGTTATTTGACGGAACCTTTGGGGCGGTTGGCTCGGCTTTTCTCTATGGATACTGAGCAGGGCTTCCCCGTCTCAGAAGAAGAGATGGAAGCGGTGCTCAAAAAGCTCCAGACTTTAGAGCCGCCGGGCATCGCAGCTCGTTCCCTCCAAGAGTCCCTTTACCTCCAAGCCCAGGCCCTGCCAGCAGACGACTTTTACAAGCCTTATCTTCTTCGGCTTTTTGGAGAGGACTTCCACCTTTTAGCCCAGAGGCGTTTAGATAAGCTCCGAGCAGCCTACGGACTCTCAGAGGAGGAATGGGCTCAACTTATGGAGCGACTACGGGGTTTTTCATTGGCTCCTGGCGCCGTACTTTCTGAGGAAACTGCCCCCCAAGTACAGCCGGATTTTGTGCTGCACATAGACTCAGACGGTTCGCTAAGGGTGGAGCTGACGCGGTGGTATTCTCCTCGCCTGCGTGTAAGTGCCGCCTACAGAGAATTTTTAGAAAAGCACAGCCGCAAGGAGGTAAAGGGGGAGCTTTCTGAAGTTCTGCGGCATGTGAAAGAGCGAGTGGAACGAGCTGAGCAGTTTATTCAGCTTCTCAAGCAGCGGGAGCAGACCCTTTTGCGCACTGCGGAAGAGATAGTCCGGCATCAGCGGATGTTTTTCCTTCATGGCTGCGATGAACGACAGCTGCGTCCGCTGGTCCTGCGTCAGATTGCCGAGGCTATCAAGGTAGATATCTCTACCGTGAGTCGCGTAGTGAGTAGCAAATACATTGAGACTCCGTGTGGGATTTTCCCGCTCAAGTTCTTTTTCTCAGAGGGACTGCGGGCTGAGGATGGGAAAAACATCTCTAATAAAGCAGTGAAGCGGCTTTTGCGCGACCTTATTGCGCAGGAATCGCCCGAGAGTCCTCTTTCAGATGAAAAGCTCACAGAACTCCTTCAAGCTCGCGGCATACAAATCAAGCGGCGCACCGTCGCCAAGTATCGCGAGCAGCTGGGCATTCCCTCTGCCCGCGAACGCAAACGCATCTCATAACTTTGTCCTATGGCGACCCCGCAGCCTCCTAAACGAAGTTTCCTCATCGGTCGTTCCTCCGAATGCGATATCATCGTAAATCATCCAGAGGTTTCCGGAAGGCATGCTATTCTCGCTATCTTACCTGACGGCACTGTAGAAATCAGAGATATGGGCTCTAAAAATGGTACTTTTATCAATGGAAAGAAGGTCTTAGTGGCAGTGCTTCGCCCCGGCGATAAGCTCAGCTTAGGGACGCATACAATAGACTGGGAGGAGATTCTTAGAAACCCCCCTCCGCCAGTAGGTGGGAGCGGCAGCCCTACCCGGCTTACTCGCGTCCCTCTGGGGACCAGAAATGTTGCTATCACTATTGGATGGGTGATTTTAGCGATAGCGATTGTAGGAGCCATTCTATGGTTTTTCGTCCGACCATGGGTATTTCAAGGAACCTTTCAAGCGAAGTGAGTACTGAAGCTCTATCTGCACAAGAGGTATGGCAGCGGTGCCTGGAGGTCCTCCAGCACAACTTCGGCTCTAATACAGCTCCCATTCGTACCTTCCTTGGGGCGGTTCAGCCGATACAGCTCCAAGGAGGAGTTCTAACGCTGAGGGTTCCAAGCCAGTTTTTTTACGAATATATTGAGGAGCATTTTTCTGCAATTATTGTGCGCACCCTGCGGCGCCTTTTGGGTCCGAAGGCTCGGCTGGAATATCACGTAATGACAGCTGCTGAAGCTGCCCCGATGCGCCTCCCCTCGCAAGAGCTGCCTCCTCCTACGGTATTCCCCGGAATTCGCTCCACCCAAACTTTTCCCACCAACCTCAATCCAAAATACACCTTTGAGAACTTCATTGAGGGGGAATGCAATCGCATCGCACGCAGTGCAGGTATGACAGTAGCCCAGCGCCCAGGACAGACCGCTTTCAATCCCCTCTTCATCTATGGAGAAGTAGGACAGGGCAAAACGCACCTCGCTCATGCCATTGGTAACTATGCCCGCCTACTCCACCCAGACAAAGCAATTCTCTACCTTACCTCGGAGCGCTTCACCCAAGAATATACCGAAGCTGCCCGCAGTAAAAAGTTTAGTGAGTTCCTCCAAAAGCTGCACTCGGTGGACCTTCTCATAGTGGATGATATTCAGTTTTTGATTGGGAAGCAGAGTACGCAGGATATGTTCTTTCATGTTTTCAATCACCTGCATCAGAAGAGCCGCCAGATTGTCATCACAGCAGATGCGCCCCCCTCTGAGCTGCGAGGCATGGAGGAGCGAATCATCTCCCGATTTTCTTGGGGACTGGCAGCGCCTTTGATGCCCCCAGATTATGAAACTCGGCTTGCTATTCTCCGCTTCAAGCTCCAGCAAGAGGGCATCCAGATTCCCGAGGAAATTTTGGCTTACATAGCCGAAAACGTCCAAAGCCACGTACGGGATTTAGAAGGAGTGGTGATTCAGCTGCTGGCCGAGACTTCTATTCGCCGGCGCGAACTTACCCTAAGTTTGGCTCAAGAGATTGTAAGCCGGTTCAAACCGCTTCGCACCCGAGCCATTACCGTAGATGCTATTCTCAAAGCCGTCTCTAACTACTTCAAAATCCACATAGACGAGCTAACAGGTAAATCTCGCCGAAAAGAAGTTGCCTATGCCCGACATATCGCTGTCTTCCTTGCGCGGAAGCACACTCGCAATGCCCTCAAAGCCTTAGGGGAGTACTTTGGCGGACGAGATCACTCCACCATCTTGCACAGCTACCAGTGGGTTTCAGAAATGCTCCCAATAAGCCAAGACCTCAGCCGCCATGTTCAAGACTTGGAACGCATCCTTTTTAGAACGACTTAGGTCCTACGGAACTTTAGAGGGCACTCACCCAAGCTACCATCTAAAGCTCTCTGACCCTGCCAGCTGGAGAACAGTCGCTCGCCTCCTCCGAGAAGAAGGCGAAGTAGAATACTTCATCGCTCTGACGGCTTCCCATAAGCCGCCTAAAATCCATCTACGCTACGACCTCCGCAGCCTCCTCTTTCTGACAGATATTGCCGTATCCTTTGCTGTGGAAGAAACTCAGAAAGCCCTCTCTGTGGCTGATATTTGGCCAGCTGCAGACTGGCAGGAAAGAGAAGCCTACGACCTCGTAGGAATAGAGTTTGAGGGGCATCCTAACCTTCGGAGACTACTGCTTCCGGCGGATTGGGAGGGGCATCCTTTGCGCTGCGATTACCAAATGCCAGAGAGCTACAATTCCATCCCTTTAGCTTACTCGCCTCCCGATGCCGCGGTATGACCAGCATTTTCTTCGGACGGCAAGCTTTATTCAAAAAATAGCCGATGCAGTTCGCCCAAAAGAAGACGAAACCATCATAGAAGTAGGCCCTGGGAAAGGGGCTCTTACCCAGCTTCTTTTACTTAAGCCAGTGCCGTATATTGGCATAGAAATAGATGCGCAGTGCCTTTCTCACCTGCGCCTGCTTTTCCCCACAGAAAAAGCCCAGTGGATAGAAGGAGACTTTCTACACATTCCTCTACCTCAGCAGCCTTTGTACTTTGTGAGCAACTTACCGTATAGCATTACAGGGCCCGCCCTTTTCAGGATATTAGAACATCGCTTCTGGATACGCGAGGGGGTTCTCATGCTTCAAGCGGAGGTAGCCCAGCGCCTATATGCTTCCGCAGGAAAGCGCCCATATGGGAAGCTCAGTGTTCTTTTTCAGAGCGTTTATCAGGTAGAGCGGCTTTTCAGAGTGCCTCCCGGGGCTTTCTATCCACCGCCCAAGGTTTGGAGCGAAGTAGTTCGTTTCACTCGGCAGCCCCGGATTGCCTTAGAGGAATGGGAAAGCTTTGCAGAGACGGTGAGAGCGGCTTTTCACCAGCCGCGACAGATGCTGCGGAGAAACCTCAGGCACATGAAGTGCCCCCCTGAATGGCTCTCCCTTCGCCCCCATCAGCTATCTGTACAGGACTTTATCCAGCTCTGGCGGCTCAATACTGAAGGTAAAGGGTGAGAAAAGAAACCCCACCCCTATCCCTCCCTGCAAGCTTTGACGAAGGCTGAAAATAAAGGATGCGGCTCCTCCACCCTGCTTTGAAACTCAGGATGAAACTGCACCCCGATGAAAAAAGGATGCCCTTTCAGCTCTACAATCTCTGCTAAGTCTTTCTCAGGGTAGCGCCCGCTCACGATGAGGCCAGCTGCTTCCAACTGGGGACGATAGAGATTATTGAGCTCATAGCGATGCCGATGCCTCTCATAAATAAGCGGTTTTTGATAGATGCGCCAGGCCAAGGTACCTTCTCGGATTTCACAGGGATAAGCCCCTAAACGCATAGTTCCTCCTTTGACCGAAAGCCCGCGCTGCTCAGGCATAAGGTCAATCACAGGATAGGGGGTATCAGGCACCATTTCCGTAGAATGGGCTTCTTTCCAGCCCAGCACATTCTGAGCAAACTCCACTACCGCCATCTGCATACCGAGGCATATTCCTAAGAACGGGATACCTTGGGTACG
>JANXDD010000074.1 GCA_025059915.1 Bacteroidia bacterium
AAGGCTATCTGCATACAAGACCCCCACCAAACTGACCCTTTCAAAATCTAAGCCCTTTGTAACCATCTGCGTACCGATGAGAATGTCAGCCTCCCCTTTCTCAAAAGCGGCGATAATTGCTTCATGCTTATGGCCTCCGGTAGTGTCTCTGTCCATTCTCAGCACTCGCGCTTTAGGAAAAAACTGCTGCAGCTGCTCTTCTATCCGTTCTGTCCCCACCCCGCTGAGGGAAAGCCTATCCCCCCCACATACGGAACATCGCAAAGGAGCTTTCTCTTTATGACCACAATAATGACATATAAGAGCCTCCTGATGCTTGTGATAAGTGAGGGTTACGGCACAATGAGGACATTCCCAGCGATGACCACATGTTTGACACAGAAGCATAGGGGCATATCCCCGCCGATTGCGGAAAAGAATCGCCTGCTGACCTTTCGCCAAAGTCATTTCTATCATCTCTCGCAGTACAGAGGAAAACACCCCTATGCTTAGCCGTTCCCTCAGCTCCGCCCGCATATCTACGAGATGAATAGTCGGGGGCGTGGTAGGAATAGCCTTCTGTCTGAGAGGTACATAGGCATACTTTCCGCTGCGGGCGTTTGTATAAGTCTCCAGCGAGGGGGTGGCAGAGCCTAAGAGGATGGGAATTTTCCGCAGGTGAGCATAGTAAATAGCAGCATCTCGGGCTTGATAAAAAGGAGGGCGTCCCTCCTGCCCAAAAGAAGGGTCATGCTCCTCATCTACGATAATCAGCCCCAGCCGATGAAAGGGAAGAAAAAGAGCAGAGCGCGTGCCCACAATCACATCCACAGCCCCTTCTAACACAGCTTTCCAGAGGCGAAATCGCTCCACTTCTGTCAGTCCGCTGTGGTAGAGCTCCATCGCTTCTCCAAACGTGCTGCGCAGGCGATCCAGCGTCTGCTTGGTCAGAGCTATTTCTGGCAAAAGGTAAAGAACTTGCTTACCCTGCTGTAGGAAATCTCGCATCACTTCCATGTACAGAAAGGTTTTCCCACTGGCGGTAACCCCATGAAGTAGTACAGGGCGAGTAGAGTCTTTCTGAAAGGCTTCACGAATGAGGGTAAGAGCCTCTAACTGCGCGGGGGTCAGCGTATAAGCCCGTAAAGGACGAGCATACAACTGCTCATAATACCGGCGAGCAGGGACAAGTCGTACAAAGCCAGCCTTGAGCAGGGAGCGCAGCCCCACAGCCCCTTTACGAATGAGGTGAGCATACAGAGGCAGCTCCTGCCGAAGCGTCCGCTGCAGAAGCTCCAAAAAAAGAGTCTGCTGGGGTTCAGGTAGTTTCTCCCAGGCAGCTTGGAAGGCTTCGGGCATGCGATACTCAGGCGCCACCTCCACGAAGGAAGGCGGACGCCGCACAGCTGTCCGTACCACCGCCTCTAAGCTTAGAGCGCCCGCCCGAGCCCACCGCCGCAGAACCCCAAGGAGCTTTTTAGGAGAGACGCCGCTCTGCTTAGCTAACTGCCTCAAAGTTATATCCCCCAACGCATAAGCCTGCCGATACAGCTTCTTAGGAGAAAGTTCCGAGCAGGTCTCTCGCCACTTTATCTTCCAGTCCGCAATACCCCCTACTCTCCCTGGCAGGACTACATGAGCCACATCGCCCGGGGCTGCCATGTAGTATTCTACTATCCATTGAAAAAACTTTAGGCTTTCCGCATCATAGATGGGCTTATTATCTAACCTCTGAAGGATGCTTTTGAGCGAGGGTGAAGGCGGCTCACTTTCATGCACCTCTACAAGAAGGGCTATGTAAGGTGTATTGTGCCGTCCGAGAGGAACAAGAAGGCGCATACCGGGGGCATAAGGACCTTCCTCCGGCGGCAAGGCGTAAGCAAGGGCATTAAGCGATCGCCGACGAACCCACAGAAGACCCCACATTACTTTTGCAGCTGTATGGCAAAGCTATGGGTTTGGGCGGGGCTTATATGGGCACAGCCTCTTCTTCCTCTTAGCCGCCTTCAATACCATAGCTCCGGACGCACCTACTGGGTCCGAGAAGCTATGGTTCCAATGCCCACTCCCACCGTAAGCGTTCGCTTGCCTGGGAAAGCCCTTCCTCAATTTCTCTTGCCTCAGCCAGATTACAGAGTGAAGCGCTGGTTCTTTCTGCCTGATACCCTCCTGACAGAGGGGACCCGCTCCGCAACCAGCTTAGATGAATTTCTCCGAGAACACATCGGTGCCTCGGCATGGATAAGCTATGCAGTAGGAAATGAATGGGAGGAGCTTCAAGGCATCATAGAACGGGTGTCTGACCGAGGAGATGTGCTCCTTCGTCGCCCCACGCAGGAGAGGCTCTGGCTTCCCAAGGAGTCTCTGCGTGCTGCCCGCATAGAGCCCAGCGCCCCCATCAAACGCTCTACTCCCGCATGGCGAGTGATATTAGAGACGGATACTACCCTGCCTGCGGCACGGGTAGCTTTAGCTGGCTGGGACTCTCTGCCGCCATGGCGAGCTCTTCATAGCGTACAGCTGGTCAGCCCCACTCGGGCAGTGCTAACAACGCAGATTCAGATTCCCCCCTTCCCCGAAAACGTTCCACAAGTAGAGATATATCTCGTGCAAAGCACAAAAGACAGCACCCGCTTTCACGTCTGGCATCTACCTATGCAAAAGCTACTTGCTCATAGTGAGAACCGCTTATTCCTCATACGGACCGAGCTGCCATATACCGACCTTTACCGAGCTTCCTTACCTGATTTGATAGAGAACTTAGATCCCCTCTCTCTCACCAGCTGGCGCGGCTATGCAGAACGCTCTCTTCAGCTTCTGAATACAGGACAAACGCCTATTCCAGCCGGGAGCGTGTATATCTTTGACGAACAGGGGCTTCCCATAGCTCAGAGCGAGATAGACATCACCCCCCCAGCGAATACCGGCTATATCCCCTTAGTCCATATGGCAGGAATAGAGCTGCGTCTGCAGGAGCAAGAGGTGCGTAGGGAACGCAGTAAAGACCCTGCCTACAGTGCCAAGGTCCTGATTACAGGCACCTTACGCATCCAAAATAGCAGTCCTCGGGAAGCTCGGCTTCTCATTCAGAAGCCTATCACGGGACAGCCTGTAGTGGAGCGCTTGGGGTTCGCTCGAGCTACGCCTCTTCAGGATCGCCGAGGACCTAATCCTCGTTTTCTTCTTCAGTGGGAACTTCTTCTGCGCTCGGGCGCTTCCGAAACCTTTGAGTATGTGTATGAAGTTATGCTTCCGCCTACCCGATAAAACATGCGCCAATACGCACCTCTCATACTCTTAGCAGGCGCAAGTGCGGCTGGGGGAATAGCTTACGCTGTGGCTTTGCGAAAAAGCACCCCGCCTACTGCTCTTGCTTGTGCCATAGTTTGGATAGGCATGGGAGCCCTCAGCGCTCTGGCATTTAGATTGGGGCGAAAATCCTCCCTCCGTGGGATTTTATATGCTTCCCTCGTAAAAGTCTGGGGAACTCTGATTTTAGTGGGAGCTGTAGCTTTCCTTCTGAAGCCCAACTTTGAACCCTTCCTTCTGTGCTCAATCCTAGCGATTTTATTGATCCAGGGGGCTTATGTGCTTTTCTCGCTGTAACTTGCGCAGGCTGTATGTGGAAGCGATTTCTCCTTCTGAGCGCAAGTTTTTCCTTCCTCTGGGCAGGAGGGGGTGAAGGACTGGCAGACTTTATCTTAGGACATGTAAAAGATAGCTACGACTGGCACATTACAGACATTCCGTGGGGAAAAAATCCTGACGGTTCTACCCATTACATTCCTATCAGCATTCCTCTACCTCGCATCATCTATCACCCCAAAGCTGGCTTATCCGTCTTTTTCGTGAAAGGGCATACGCCAGCAGAAGTGAAAGCAGAACTGGAGGCTCGAGGCCTCACCCTAACCCCAGAAGGCAAAATAGCGGCATTAGATTGCGAGCCGATTTACGACTTCTCTTTTACGAAGACCGCTTTTCAATTCCTTATCGTGGGGATACTGCTTTTATGGCTCATGCGCGCGGCGGCTCGCACTTACCAGCAATCTCTCATCCCACGCGGAATTGCACGATGGATAGAGCCCGTAGTGCTTTTCATACGAGATGAGGTGGCTCGTCCCACCCTTCATCATCACGCTGAGAGATTTATGCCTTATCTGCTCACAGTTTTTTTCTTTATCTGGCTGAGTAATCTTTTCGGCCTTACCCCCCTCAACTCTAACATCATGGGCAATATCACTCTTACCTTCTTCTTAGCCCTCATGACCTTTATTCTGGTTCAAGTAAATGGTACAAAAGCCTATTGGGAGCACATCTTCTGGTATCCGGGAGTGCCTATCCCCCTGAAGCTTTTTCTCATGCCACTGGAGATTATTGGAGTTTTCGTCAAGCCTTTTGCGCTTATGATACGTCTTTTTGCCAACATATTTTCGGGGCACCTTATGATGCTTTCTGTTATTGGGCTAATATTTATCTTGGCTGCAGCTCTAAAGTCCGCAGTAGCAGGCTTAGGAATAGCGATTATTTCCGTGGGATTAGGACTTTTTGTGATGGCGTTAGAAACCCTCGTGGCGGTCCTTCAAGCTTACATTTTCACGATGCTAACGGCGGTGTTTTTAGGCTCGGCTTTGGAAGAGTCCCATTGAAACTTTCTACCTTTGCGCCCGATATGTGGTTAGAAGCCAGTAATACGATTCACTATTTAGGAGCCGCCTTAGGGGCTGGCATTGCAGCTATCGGTGCAGGCATTGGGATTGGAACCCTTGCTTCCTCTGCCATGCAAGGAATCGCTCGCCAACCTTCTGCGGCTGGCGATATCCGCGCAAGTATGATCCTCATGGCAGCTTTTATTGAAGGGGTAGCGCTTATTGCCGAAGTCCTCGCCATTCTCATCGTGTTTCTCAAGTAGAATTTTCTACTTCTCCCTTTTCTCCTTTTAGCGCCATCTGCCATAGGCGGATGGCGTATTTTTGTGTCGTGTCAAAGCTTCACCTCTCCCGCGAGGCTCAGATCGGTATTCTGGTTACAGGTGCTGCTGTCCTTCTTTTTTTCGGGCTCAATTACCTCAAAGGGCATTCCGTCTTTCAGCGCTACAATACCTACTACGCTGTCTTTCAAAATGCCGACAATCTCTCCACCAGCGATAAGGTCCTTTACCGTGGCTACAAAGTAGGACAAGTTCAGGACCTTCGTTTCAATCCCCGCACAGGAGAGGTTCTGATTGAATTTGAAGTCTTACGAGAAATCCCCCTCCCCATAGATAGCCGGGCTACTATTACCAATTTAGACCTTATTGGGACAAAGGGGTTATGGATAGTACCCGGTAGCTCTGAAAAGCTCGCCCAAGATGGAGATACGCTATTAGACAGCATCGCCACAGGTACTTTTGATAAGGTTTTACAAGAGCTGCGTCCAGTGAAAAATAAGTTAGACACGCTTCTCACCCAGCTCAATCAAACTGCTGCGCATTTGAACCTTCTTCTTGCCCCTCAAGAGGGTCCCCTTCCCCAAACTATTTCTGCTATCCGTACTCTGGCTACCCGTACCAGTGATGAACTCTCTCCTACAACCCTTCGCCTACGACAAACTCTGTCGGAGTTAGAGAAGACTCTTGCCGAGCTACGCCCCCAGCTTTCTAATACTCTCAAGAGCTTTGAAAAAACCTCCGACACTATCAACACGCGCCTGCCTATCCTTATAGCTCGTTTAGACTCTTCCAGTAAGGAACTCCATGGCGTCCTACACGCCCTCAATCAAGGCCAGGGAACTGCAGGGCTCCTGCTCAGAGATAGCACCCTCTACAAAGACTTAGACAAAACCACTGTAAGCCTCCGGCTACTACTGGAAGAACTGAGACTTCACCCGGAGAGATTTGTACATTTTTCCATTTTCGGGAGGAGAAGGGAGAAAGAATAGGGCAGAAGAAAGACTACCCTGAAAAGGAAATAACTGGAGGCGCCCTCTGTAAAATTTATCGTTGCCAGTTCATGGGGGGATGGGAAGAGAATAAGGCGTTTTTTTGGAACCTTTGCGGGGCAATGGAAGAGAGCCAGAGAAGGGTAAGGTATCTTCGGGGCATTTTGAGTTTGAGGCGAGACCTGATTGCTGGTCTCGTGGTATCGTTTGTAGCTCTTCCGCTGTGTATTGGGATTGCGATCGCCTCAGAGCTACCTGCTGCAGCCGGCTTACTGGGTGGAATCGTCGGCGGACTTATTGTTCCGATTGTAAGCCGTTCGCCGCTTGGCATTTCTGCGCCGGCGGCGGGGCTCATCGTAGTAGTTGCCCAAGCAGTTCGGGAGCTGTCGCCCATTCAGTTTGCCCTAAGTGTCATTATCGCAGGGATGACGCAGATTTTCCTCGGGCTCATCCGAGGCCATATCATCAGCTACTTCATTCCTACGCCTGTGATTTATGGGATGTTAGCGGGGATTGGAGGGATCGTACTTCTCAAGCAAGGGCCCCAAGTTATCGGGATTATGGCGGGAAAAGGCTTTGATGGAATAGTGTGGAGCTTACCTGCAGACAAAAGTCTGCATGTGGGAGCTGCGATTGTGGGGCTTTTCAGCTTAGCACTCCTTATAAGCTGGGAAAGTGTCGGATATCTGAAAGCCATAGGGCGTTGGATTCCAGGGCCCCTGGTAGCTGTGTTAGGAGGAATAGGAATGGGACTGATTTTACCGCTCATCCACTCAGGACTGGCGATTCCTTCCTTTCTGAGCGTTTCTATACCAGAGGAGGGGATACAAGTGGGTTTTGCTCTATCGGGGTGGGACGGTAACATCTCTGCTGGAGCGCTAAAACATGGAGTTTTGATAGGACTGGTGGCGGCAGTAGAGAGCCTTCTTTCTGCCGAAGCGGTGAGTAAGTTAGACCCGCTGGGCCGCCCCACCCCTAAGCGTCGAGAAATTTTTGCCCAAGGGGTAGGAAACATCACTGCAGGACTTATTGGAGCCATCCCCATCGCTCAGGTAATCATTCGGAGTACTACAGCTGTCCAAGCAGGAGGATATAGCCGCATGACAGCGTTTTTTGATGGCTTCTTTTTAGCCATTTTCTCTTTCATTCTGGCACCTTATCTGAAGTACCTTCCCCTCGCCAGCATCAGCGCAGTGTTAGTTTTCGTAGGATATAAGCTGGTGCGACCGGCGATATTTCAGCGGTTTTTAGATCGGGGATTTGTACATCAGTTCCTGCCATTTCTGACTACTTTCGTGGGAGTAGTGCTAATAGACTTGCTGAGCGGCGTGCTCATAGGCTTGGGGATTTCTCTCTTTCTGCTTTTGGGTACGGGTTACCGCTTCAAGCCCTCCATGAGCCTTGCGGCGGTGTCTGATAGGTGGATTCTCCACTTAGGGGAGCGAATAGGCTTTCTGGACAAAGCGCGCCTTTATCGGCTTCTGTCAAAGGTACCAGCGGGAGCCCATTTGGTGATAGATGCTTCTCAGGTGCGATATTTAGATGCGGACATTCGGGATGCCCTCACGGATTACAAGCAAGAAGCCAGACGGAAAGGCGTGTATTTAGAGCTTCCTACACTCCTGCAAAAATAACTTAGTTAGGCATCTTTTTCACGCAGTCCCGCTCGCAGGTTTAGAAGTTCCACCCCCAGAGAAAAGAGCATAGCAAAGTAGATGTAGCCCCGTGGTATCTCAAGTCCCGTCCCTTCTGCCACAAGCGTCAGCCCAATAAGAAGTAAAAAGGCAAGCGCCAGCATCTTCAACGTAGGATGCCGAGAGATAAACTGCTGTATGCGCTGAGCAGCTATTACCATGACAATCATGGAGATAACCACTACGCTAATCATGGTACCTATGCTGCGGCTCATTCCTATCGCCGTCAAAACTGAATCGGCAGAGAATACAAAATCTACAAATGCTACCTGCAGAAGGGCACTCTTAGAGGAGTAGAAGCGCTCCACCTCTCCTTCTGTGCGCCTGTGAATTTCCCTGACAGCCTTATACAAGAGAAAAAGCCCACCCCCAATAAGAAGAAGCTCTCGTATGCCGAGGGGATGACCTTTTATTTCCATGAAAGACCACTTCATTTGCAGTACCTGAAATGCCCCCAGTAGCAAAGCTGTTCTCAAGAGAGGAGAGTAAATAAGCCAGAATCGCCAGACTACTCGGCGCCGTTCCGAAGGAAGCCTCTCTGCTAATAGCCCTACGAATATAACATTATCTATTCCCAAAGCTATCTCCATCAGAAGGAGCATGAAAAAGCTCACAATCAGCTCGCCCGATAGGGGCATGAACCTCTGCCGAGAGAAAGCTCCCTTTTAGCGCTCGTACGAAAGCACATGTACGACTGGCACCCCGAAAGGCTCCAATGCCTTTCGTCCGCCAAGTTCCTCAAGCACTATCAAAAAAGCAAAGCCGACCAGCTGAGCTCCCACCTGCTCTACCAGCTTGGCAGCCGCTGCAGCTGTCCCCCCCGTAGCCAGTAGATCATCGTGAATTAGAACTCTATCCCCTGGTTGAAGTGCATCTTTGGGTATTTCTACTGCGGCAGAGCCATACTCTAACTCATATGATATTGTAGCTGCTACTTCTGGCAGCTTACCTTTCTTCCTGACGATGGCAAAGCCAGCGGAAAGCTGCTGAGCAATCATTGGCCCCATGAGGAACCCCCGACTCTCTATACCGATTACTTTCGTAACATCTCGCACCCGAAAGTGCCTTGAAAGCTCCTCTACACACCGCTCAACTAAGCGAGGCTTGAGAAAGATTGGAGTTATGTCTTTGAATGAAACACCCTTCTGAGGAAAGTCAGGAATTACCCGAATCGTTTCTCGCAGCTCTTTCTCCAGAAGCATTGGCGCAAAGTTACTCGCCTGTCAGATAGGGTTTGAGGCGTTCTCTCAGAGAATCAGGAAGCCAACTCTCCCATACCTCGGGGGGAATAGGTTTTTCACCCCATTCTTTCCGCTTGCGCTCCAGAAGCTTAGCTACCCTCCAAGAAATGTAGGGGTGTGCTACCAGCGTCTCTACTGGAGCAGTGCGCAAAGAAAGAGGTGGTAGCCGCGGCGGCCCTACAAACACGTACGGTAGGGCTTTCTGGACATTCTCCAACCTCAGCCCCCAAACCTCCAATAGCTGCTGAGGCTTTACGAAATACCGCAGCTTTGAGCGGTATTTTATGATGCGTTCGGCAGACTTAGCTCCGATACCCGGAAGTTTTTCTAAGTCTTCCGCAGAGGCCGCATTCAAGTCTATCCGTAGAAATCTCTGCTGACTGGCAGGGCGGGCAATCTCCACTCTTTCCAAACTCGCATAAGCTCGTAGGCGATAGCGCTCCAAAGCATTTAGCCCTCGGAAAGAATCTATTTGCACCCAGTCTGAGAAGCCCCTCAGTTTGTACCTGTAACGAATAAGTCCTCTTGCGACAGAGGGACGACAAAGAAGGGCACTTACAAGGGTAGAGCTGTCGGCGGCATTCAGATTTATAGGGTGAGAGGGGGGAGAGGTGATAGGTCGCACTTCTACCTCTTTTGCAAGAGCAACCCAAGTAGTTTCACCAATCACGACCCGAAGTTCGGAAGTATCCCAATACCCCCCCAACGAAGCCCGCAGCCTGAGAAGACGACTCACTTTCCACGGCGACATGTGCGGTAGAGAAAGTAGTAAAAGGCTATCTGCCGAATTCACCTCTACCCGAGGAAGAGTATCCAAGGAAAGCGGCTTTTGGAGCCAGCGGCGATAAATAGAAGGGAGAGCAAATAAAAGCACTACTCCGACCCAACCAGCAAAACTCCACCAGCTGGGCTGGGTGCGCAGACGCAATAGAAGGGATTGGCGAGAAGAGGGTGAGGAAAGTTTCATAGTTAGGTAAATGTACGCAATGGGAGGCTGGGTTGCTAAGTTGCAAACCCTTGAAGGGGTTTGGACTTTGGGGTTTAGAGAAGTATAGGGGGGCGCCTCTGTTCGCCTCGCACATATGAGCGGCGAGCTTCCGAGTTTTATGGGGGTTAGATA
>JANXDD010000075.1 GCA_025059915.1 Bacteroidia bacterium
CCCTTTCCCTCATGAAGCTTTAGCTAAAACAGCCTCCACCGCTCGTCGCACTTCCTCGTAGTCAGGTTCATCAGTCTGTTCGCGCACTAACTGGATGTAGGTTATTTTCCCCTCGGTATCTACTACGAAAGCAGCTCGAGCCAAAAGCCCCTGTAAAATCCCACTTGCGATATATACCCCGTATTGCCGCAGGTTTCTGTAGCGAAAATCCGAAAGTATATGAAGGTTCTGAATGCCATATACTATACAATAGCGCCTTTGGGCGAGGGGCAAGTCCATGGAAATCACATAAGTATAAAGCCGTGGGCTGAAGTTCCTAAGTATTTCATCAAAGTGCTCAATCTCTCTGGGACATACCTCCCCATCCAGCGATGGTACGGTAAGAATCAGCTGGGGCTTATCCTTTGCCCCACCTATGAGGAAATCCTTGAAGTCTTGCTGAACTACAAGCACCTCTGGAGCATTTTCTCCCACGCTCAGAAGGCGGTCAGCAAGGTTGGCAGGCTCTCCGTAGGCAGTTATTGTACTCTCCATACGTTTTGCTACGAAGGTACAATGATTCTCGTAAGTTTTACACTCTTACCTTACCTTCGGCATATGAAATACTTTCTGCTGGGGGGTGTGCTTCTGGCGCAGGATACACTCCGCTTTATGGCGTATAACCTTCTGCTTTACGGAGCCACCCCGGGTTACTGTAACACAAGCTGTAAGGATCAGCAGCTGCGCACTATCGTAAGCTATGTACGCCCCCATCTTATAGGCGTGAATGAAATCGGTCCTTCGGCGGCGCTCGTGCGACGGATTCTGGATTCTGTGCTAAACGTAGGGACAGTCTCCTACTGGCGCAGCAGTGTGTATGCTAATACTACCAACAGCAACATCGTAAATGCCCTCTTCTATGACAGTCGCTACTTTGAATGGATTGGTCAGGAGCTTGTAACTACGCAGGGAGGGCTGCGGGACATCTATGCTTACCACTTGTATTACAAAGAGCTCCCTCCCATTACTGACACGCTCTTTCTGGTAGTAATAGTTTCTCATCTCAAGGCGGGCAATACCCCTTCCGATGAGCAGGCGCGTGCTCAAGCCGCCCTTGCTATTAAACAGTACATTCAAGCTCTGCCGCCCAATCGTCGCCGCTTCGTAGTAGAGATGGGAGATCATAACTTGTATGCCGCTTCCGAAGCTGCCTACCAAACTCTCACCCAAGAGCTGGTAGATCCAGGTCCTGCAGGGGGCTGGAGCGGCAATCAGGCTTTCGCCTTTTATCACACGCAATCTACACGGACTTCTTCGCTTCCAGATGACGGGGTGGGAGGAGGGCTAAACGACAGATTTGACTTTATTTTCTTTTCTCCTGAATGCACTACTCTTACAGCCCGAGCTCAATATATCCCGGGCTCTTTCAGAGTAGTGGGACAAGATGGGCAGCGATTTGGGCGAGCACTGAACTCTCAGCCGCTGCCAGCAGGCTATCCAGCAAGCGTCATCAATGCGCTATACACAATGTCTGACCATCTTCCCGTGATTGCTGATTTCAGGCTACCTCGCTCTGCGGCTGCGACCTTAGTAAAAGGCGGTCAAGAAGTTTTACCCGCTTATATCTACGAGCTGCGAAGTGGCACCCTTCTACTCAAAGCCTATAAGCCCTGTAAGGTGGATATTTATGATGTGCAGGGGCGGCTATGGGCTTCTGTCTCTCTTGAAAGGGGAGAGGAGCGCAGCTATGAACTGCTCCCGGGGCTATACCTCCTCCGAAACGAGGAAGGCTACACGCAGCGCCTCTTTATTTCACCCTAAGCCGATATTGCCCGGCAGAAAGGGGAGCAAACTGCCTCCTCCCAGCTTTTCTATCACGAGCTGCTGTAGCTTGTCTCGGGCGTCGTGAAAGGCTTCTACAATGGCTTTTTCTAGCGCTTCCTTCTGGTTGAGCAGGGCAGGGTCTATTTCTACTCCCAGAACTACCTGATGACCAGAGAGCCTGATAGTTACATTTCCATCCTTGGAGGTGCCGGTGATGGTCATTTTTTCCAGCTCCTGAGCCAACTCCTGCATTTTCTGGACGGCCTTGAAGAGATCCCACATACACCGAAGGTGCAGATTTTGTTTCATACCTTTGCGTCATGTACTGGGATAAAAGCATCAAAGCTCAAATCGTTGCTGAGCATAGTCCGCGTCAGGACCCACGAGATACAGGCTCTCCTGAAAGCCAGATTGCTCTTTTGACCTATCGGATTCAGGAGATTTCCAATCACTTGCGAGAACACAAGAAGGATTTCTCAGCTCAGCGGGGACTTTTGAAGCTTGTCGGGCAGCGGAAACGCCTGCTTGCCTATCTCAAAAAAACCGATATCCAGCGTTATCGTTCCATAGTGGAGAAGCTCAATTTGCGGGGGTGATTTATGGATGGCTACACAGAGGTCTTTGAGATAGAGGGAGCAGAGCCGATAAAGCTGCGATTTGGTCATATTGCCCGGCAGGCAGATGGGGCGGTGTGGATTCAGCAGGGTGGGACGATAGTTATTTGTACAGCCTGTGCCAGTGAGAAGTCCGTAGATACGGATTTCGTTCCTCTGACGGTAGATTATCGTGAAAACTTTTCCAGTAGCGGGCGCATTCCCGGGGGCTTTCTGAAACGCGATGGTCGCCCTAATGAAGCGGAGGTTTTAGTGTCTCGTCTCATAGACCGTTCCCTTCGTCCTTTTTTCCCCAAAGGGTGGCGGCGCGAAACTCAGCTCATAGCGATTTTAGAGTCGTATGATCCAAACTATCCGGCAGATGTGCTCGCTGGTCTGGGGCTATCTGCGGCTTTGGCTCTTTCTTCCATACCTACTGAACAGATAGTAGCCACCGCCCGAATCATTAGAAAAGATGGGCAGTTTTTCCTCAATCCCCCCACTGCGCACATGGAGGAGACGGAGCTCAATCTCGTAGTGTCAGGCACATGGGACTCCATTGTCATGGTAGAGGGGGAGATGCAAGAAGTAGAGGAATCTATTTTGGTGGAGGCTCTACGGTATGCTCACGAATACATCAAACAGCTGGTACAGTTCATTGAGCGAATTCGCGAAAGGTACGGCAAGCCGAAGGCTGCCTTGGAACCAGCGCCTAACTTCCCTGAAGTAGCGCAGCGGCTGGAAGAGCTTCTAAGAGACAAGCTCTATGCAATCGTCAAAAGTTCCCTTGCGAAGCAAGAGCGCCGAGAGGCTTTTGATAAAGCCTTTCAGGAGGCTAATGATGCCCTTGTGGCTCAAAATCCAGACTGGGCTTTTCCGGAGGTGCAGAAGTTTGCAAGTGCCTATTACGCTGAGATGAAGCGGCGCATCATGCGGGAGGTTATTATCAACGAAAAGGTGCGTTTAGATGGGCGCCGCCCAGAAGAGATTCGTCCTATTTGGTGCGAGGTAGGTGTGCTGCCGCGTACCCATGGCTCGGCTATCTTCACTCGGGGAGAAACGCAAGCCCTCGCCACAGTTACGCTCGGAACGAAGCACGATGAGCAAATCATAGACTATGCCACCCAACAGGGCACCAAAAAATTCCTTCTTCAATATAATTTTCCTCCCTTCTCCACGGGGGAAGTGAAACCTTTACGAGCGCCTTCTCGTCGGGAGGTCGGTCATAGTCATCTGGCTGAAAGGGCTCTTCGTCAGGTCATTCCTACGACGGGGGACTTTGCTGACTACACTATTCGGGTGGTATCGGATATTCTGGAATCTAATGGCTCTTCCTCCATGGCGACGGTATGTGCTGGCTGTCTGGCTCTTATGGATGCGGGAATTCCGATTAAAGCGCCTGTTGCTGGCATAGCGATGGGCCTTATCTGGATGGGGCAGGACAAATACGCCGTGCTTACGGATATTCTCGGAGATGAGGATGCGCTGGGAGACATGGACTTCAAGGTTGCCGGCACAGCGAAGGGGCTGACAGCTTGTCAGATGGATATCAAAATCCAGCACATGCCTTATGAAGTTTTAGAGAAGGCTCTGCTTCAAGCCAGAGAAGCGCGGCTTTATATCCTCCAAAAGATGCTGGAAGTTCTGCCTGCTCCACGCAACGAGCTCTCTCCCTATGCACCGCGTATCTATCGTCTGCCCATACCTTCTGAACTGATTGGGGCAGTGATAGGTACGGGTGGCAAGGTCATCCAAGAGATTCAGCGCAGCACAGGGACTACCATCGCCATAGAACAAGATGAGAAAGGTGGGGTGGCTGTCATCTATGCTCAGGATAAAGCTGCCTTGGAGAAAGCGGCGAGCATTATTCGAGAGATTATTTCGGAGCCGGAGGTCGGGCAGATTTACCCAGCCCGGGTCAAACTTCTAAAAGAAGCGGGGGCTGTAGTGGAGTTTATGCGAGGGAAAGAGGGCTTTTTGCATATCTCCGAGATAGTGCCCTATCGGGTGAAGAAGATTCAGGATGTTTTGCGGGTGGGGCAAGAGCTTCTTGTGAAGTACCTGGGTGTGGATGAGCGCACAGGAAAATATCGGGTGAGTCATAAAGCTGTAAATGGAGAGGGGAAGTCCCATCCTCGTTCCCTTCCTCATGAACGCAAACCGACCAGCCTTCCTCGGCGGGGGGCTCGTCCTTCGCATCGCTCCTCATGAGAATCCTCATAACCGGGGGAGCTGGGTTCATCGGCTCCCACCTCGCAGAACGCTGTATTGCCAGCGGACACACAGTTACCGTATTAGATAACCTTTCCACTGGCAGCCTAAGCAACATCACAGGGCTATTATCCCAGTATCCCGATCGCTTTCATTTCGTAGAAGGTAGCGTAGAAGAAGAGCCTTTGGTAGAGAGCCTCGTTGCTCAGCATGACCGCATTTACCATTTGGCGTCGGTGGTAGGGGTGAAGCGGGTCATGGCGGAGCCTCTGGCTACCGTGTCGGAGGGGCTGCGCGGCACGGAGAACGTTCTCAAGGCGGCGGCAGCGCTGGAACGCCCCACCCTCGTTGCCTCCACCAGTGAAGTATATGGCCGAGCTTTGGATTATTTAGACCCGGAGGGCAAAGAGCGCCTTTCCGAAGAGAGTCCCCTCCTCATAGGCTCTCCTGCGAAACACCGCTGGGTCTATGCTATCACTAAGTTGGCGAAGGAAGCTCTGGCTATCAGTTATCACCGTCAAAAAGGGTCTCCCTTTGTGATTGTAAGATTTTTCAATACCGTCGGTCCGAGGCAATCTCCCGCCTACGGCATGGTAATTCCAAATTTAGTTCAGGCGGCTATATTTCACCGTCCTCTGCCTGTCTATGGAACAGGGAAACAGAGGCGCTCATTTCTCCATGTCAAAGATGCGGTGGAGGCAATTTATCGCCTTCTTATTGAGCCGCCGCGAGAGCCATGGGGAGAAATTTTCAACTTAGGCAATCCGATGGAAATTTCCATTATAGAGCTGGCAGAGCGCATAAAGGCTCTGACAGGCTCTCCTTCTCCTATTGAGCTTATTCCATATGAGGTTTCGTATGGGAAAGGGTTTGAGGATATGCAGCGCCGCACCCCTGACATAACTAAGATAAAAACATGGCTTGGGTGGGAGCCGCGCTTCTCGCTGGATGATATACTGAAAGAAGTCATATCTCACGTTACGCTTGCGAGCTGAGGTAGCATCTGGCTTAGTGTTACTTTTAGTTCTTGTGGCGTGTGATAGACCTTTTGAGGGGAGTATTCGCTATGAGGTTTCTGTGCAGGGTGAAGCAGCTCCATCGCTGGAGCCTTTTCTGTCTGGTCAAGAATTAGGCTTTACTCTATATCAGCGAGGAGACAAGGTGCGTATAGAACGCTCCACAGAGGTAGTTCTTGTGGATTATGCACAGGATAGTTTCTTTGTGATTTCTCCGCGGGATAGTAGCTATTGGGCTTTCGCTCTCTCCTCGGGGCAGGATTCGCTACCAGGGCTAACTGTTTCAGACCTTTCTCAAAAGCGAATTATAGCCGGGTATGAGTGTAAGGGCAAGCGGGTAGAATATGTAGCCGACGGTAGAAGATACTCCACAACCTACTGGGAGGCTTTAGCACTCAAGCCTTCAGCTCCTTGTAGAGAACAAATGCCGATTTTACCGAGGGGGGTAAAAGTGGAAGGTTTTCCCCTCCGATTAGAAATAGCTATGTCTGAGCTGCCATTCACTCTCATTCATGAAGCGGTGGAGGTTCAGGCAAAGAAATTGAATGATGAGCTTTTCGCTGTACCTTTGAGTTTCAGAAGAGCTACTAAAAGCCTATGAGTCGCATATGGAGCATGTGGGGGGGGCTGCTTTTTCTCTGGGCTCAGCAGCCCTTTGAGGGAACCCTTACTTACACGACGAAGATAGAAGGAGCTATGGCTGCCCAAATGGGAGAAATGCTCAAGAGCCAGCTACCAGAGAAAATGACTCTTTTCTACCGAGGTACAAAAGCTCGGAGTGAAGTCGGAGATAAAGTCATGATTACGGATCCCGAAGCTGGCTTTGTGTATTTGCTTTCTCCTTCCTTGAAGACTTATCAAAAGGTTCCCCTCCATCCCCCTAAGGAGACCGAGCAGCAACCTAAAATCACAAAAACTAAAAATAAGACCAAAATCCTTGGCTATCCCGTGGAGCAGTATCTTGTGGATTTGAATACGGAGCAGGGGGTCATTAAGATGGAGATTTGGGCTACGCCCGATTTGAAGGTTCCAGAGACTACCCAGCGGCTGAATAACCTCACTCGGGGGGTCAAGGTAGAAGGATTGCCTCTGCGAATCTCAATGGATGTGCCTGGGGTGGATCTCAAGATTACATTTTTAGCTACGCAGCTGCGCAGGGAGCGTCCAGATGAATCTCTATTTCGGATTCCTGAGGGGTATGTAGAGGAGGAGGTGAGTTTGGAGGGCATACAGAAATGAGCCTTTGCTGGTAAAGGCTCCTTAGCGCAGAGGCTTTTTGTCGTAGGAAGGTGCCTCGGGACGGTATTGGGGCATTTGGTAGTTGGCGACAGCTCTCTTTTGCTTTTACCACTTTTACGGGGGGGGTTATTAGGCTTTTTCACCGCTTGGCCCTTCTGAATCGGTTCATTGTAGGGTTCTTGGGGGGATTTTTCGTATGGGCACAGGAAGGGAGACTAACCCTACGAATTATATCCTCTGAGAATCGTCCGCTTCCTTATGCAAGCGTATTTATAGCTCCGTTCGGACAGAGCTATACAGCAGACTCGGTAGGAGAGGTGAAAGTGGTCCTTCCTGCGGGGCGCTATCGTCTCAAGGTCTCCCATCTCAGTGCTTATCCTACAGAGACAGAGGTAAAGGTTCAAGCGGCGGCAAACACCTTTCTGACGATCAGCCTTGTGCTTCGGGAGGTGGCGCTGGATTCTATCACTGTACGGGGAGAGCGTGTAACTCCGACCGCTTTACCCACAGCGCCATTTCTTCAGCCTATTCCTATTCGGACGGAAGCTCTGCGCTTCATGCCCTCAGTTAAGGCTGATATAGAGAGCCGCTTAGTTCTGATGGGGGCAATGAGTTCCAGTGAGCTTTCCTCTCAATATCGGGTGAGAGGGGGGAACTTTGATGAAAATCTAATCTATGCGGGGGAGGTAGAAATTTATCGCCCCTTTTCAGCTCGCAGCGGCCAGCAAGAAGGCTTGGGCTTTACGAACCCTCTCCTCTTAGAAGAAGTCTATTTCAGTACGGGAGGGTTTGAGGCACGCTATGGGGATCGCCTTTCTTCTGTGCTCCAGGTAAGCTATAAGCGGCGCGACCGACCAGAAACGACGATAGATATAGGCCTGCTTACACAAAGTTTTGCTACAAGCGGGAAGGTTGGAGGGGTGTATTATACCCTCGGAGCTCGCCGATTTGCTATCGGTTACCTTCTCAATACGCTGCCTGTGCGGGGAGAATATCGTCCCGTATTTTATGACGGTCAAGCTTACCTCTGCTGGATACGGAAAGATTCTACTGGAAGGGAGGTTTCTCGTTTGGAGGGCATAAGTACTGGGCTCTTCAATAGGTATCGTTTGCTTCCTCGCACGGGAGAGGCGACCTTTGGGCTCATCAATGCAGCATTCAGGGTTCGGTTTTATTTCGCAGGTGCAGAGGAGCTGCGCTACCGAACAGGCCAGCAAGCGCTGGTATGGACATGGCGTCCCTCTCCCTACCTAAGGCTTACTCATCAAGTGAGCTACTTTGGGAGTTTGGAAGATGAGATCGTAGATGTGGAAGGCGCTTACCTACTGGGGGAGGTCCAGACGAGCTTAGGTAGTCAGCTTTACAATGAAATTGTCGTGGTGCGGGGAGCTGGAAGCCAGATTCGTCGCATCCGAAACTTTCTGGATATTCACACTCTGTATGCAGAGCAGCGGGGCGAGTGGTTTTGGGATAAAGAGCTACGCCGTCGCCTTCTTTGGGGAGTGCGTGTGCAGGGAGAGGCATTTACGGACCGCGTATATGAATGGAGTGCCTTAGACTCCGCAGACTATGTGGAGATGGACGAAAGGTACTTCTGGAATCAGAGGCTCTCTAATCGGCGACTCATGGGATTTATTCAGCAAGGGTGGCGATGGGGACAATGGCGCATAGAGGCAGGTACCCGCTTCCATTATAGCCAGGTGAATCGGCAACTTCTTTTTAGTCCTCGGGTTCAGGTGCTCTATCAGCCGACAAATCAGCTGCAGCTTCGGATTGGGGGTGGGCATTACGCCCAACCGCCTTTTTATCGTGAGCTGCGGGCGATTGATTATCGGCTTGTGCCTACAGTGCGAGCTCAGCAGAGCTTCCAGCTTGTGGTCGGAGCGGACTATACTTTCACTGTGTGGGAGCGCCCCTTTCGCTATTTTACCGAACTGTACTATAAGCACCTTTGGGACCTCATACCTTACGAGATTGAGAATGTTCGGCTGCGATACTATGGAGCTAACCTTGCCCGAGGCTATGCATACGGGATAGATTTGCGCCTCAATGGGGAGTTTCTACGGGGAGTAGATTCTTGGGTGGCGATGGGACTTTTATCTACGCGGGAGTACCTTCCTGGAATAGGCTGGATGCGGCGTCCAAGTGACCAACGGTTCAGTTTCGCCCTCTATCTCCAAGATGAGCTTCCCACTAATCCGCTCTACAAAGTTTCCTTACAGCTGGTGTGGGCTACTGGTACCCCTTTTGGAGTGCCGCGCCGCCTCGCGGCCCGTACTGTCTTTCAAATGCCTTCGTATGGGCGAGCGGATGTGGGATTTAGTCGGCTCTTCCTGATAGACAAAAAGTACCTGCGCTCTTTATGGATAGGGCTGGATGTTTTCAATCTATTTCAGCGATACAATGTAGTGAGCTATCAGTGGATAGCGGATGTGTATGGAATTCGTTGGGCTGTACCCAACTATCTCTCGGCTCGCTTAGTTAATCTGCGGGTGATAGGGGAGTTTTGATAATAGGCTGCGGCTAAGGCGATAGCTGCTGCATCGGTGGCATGTTCTGAGTCTGGTAGAGGACAAGCAAAAGAAAGGTGGTGCTGGAGCATGGCAGCTACCTGCTCTTTGGAAGCATGGGCTCGGCCGGTGAGAGCTCTTTTTACCTCTGCAGGTGAAAGCGTGTAAAGAGAAAGTCCTCGTTCTATCAAAATGCCCCAGAGGAGCCCTTGGACGATCCCGAGGGTGAGCGCGCTTCGGACATTGCGTCCGACGAAGGGCGATTCTATGGCTACGACTGAAGGAGAAGCGGCTTGATTGAGGTAATCGGTGAGCCAGTGGTGGATGAGCGAAAGCCGCTCGGGGAGAGGCACGGGAGGGAGGTGAAATGCTTCACACAGGATAAGCTCATATCCGCTGAGAGTAGGACGAATAGTAGCTATGCCTAAGGCTTGGCTGCCAAGGTCTATGCCAATGTAGTGGGGCATGGGAGACGAAGGTAGGAAGGGG
>JANXDD010000076.1 GCA_025059915.1 Bacteroidia bacterium
AAAGGGGACATGGGCGCCGCTCGGGCTGGTACACAGACCTCACTGTCGCTCTCTGGGATGAAAAAAGACAGCTTGTAACCTTCGCAAAAGCCTACTCAGGGCTTACAGATGCGGAGATGCAAGAGCTTACGCGGTGGATAAGAAAGCATGCATTGGAAAAAATAGGTCCTATCGTGAAAGTGCCACCTGTGTGGGTTTTTGAGATTGGCTTTGAGGGCATTCAGCGCTCAAATCGGCACAAATGTGGATATGCTGTACGCTTCCCCCGCATTCTGCGGTGGCGACGGGATAAAAAAGCCGAAGAAGCCGACTCCATTCAAGCCTTAGAAGCCTTATTAGTCGCCTCTATTCTCCCATAGAAAAAAGTCCAGTTCGGCCACAATATATTTAGCAACAAATATTTCTCCACGCTTCGCTTATTTCGTAAAATCCTTTCAGACTTTGTAGATTCATCCTATCTCAAATTGCACTTGCTCGGTGTAGGAGTACAAAATCTGCTAACACAATTGCCGTCATGGCTTCTACTATCGGAACTGCGCGAGGTACGGGACAAGGGTCATGCCTCCCTTCTACCACTAAAAGGGTAGGTTCGCCATGCCGAGTTACTGTCTTTTGAGGGCGTCTCAAGGTAGCGATAGGCTTGAAAGCCACCCGAAAGAACAAAGGCGCCCCTGTAGAGATGCCTCCCAATACTCCCCCTGCTCGGTTAGTTTCGGGACGAATCTCCCCCTCTGCTGTCCGGATGAAAGGGTCATTATGCTCGGAGCCCCGCATCCGCGCCCCGGCAAACCCCGTCCCTATCTCAAATCCTTTCGCCGCATTAATGCTCAGCATTGCATAGGCCAGCCGAGCATGAAGCTTATCATATAGGGGTTCCCCCAAACCGGCGGGTAATCCCTCTACCCTTGCAGAGATGATTCCGCCCGTGGTATCGCCTTCGCCGCGGAGAAGCTCCAGGTATTCTATTATGGCTTGACTTACAGCAGGATCTGGACAGCGAACGGGAGAACTTTCTACCTCTTCCACTGACTGCGGCTGGTAAGAAGTCTCATAAGGACCAATCGCAGAGGTCCAAGCAAGTATGCGAAGCTCAGGATACAACGACTCTAAAAGCTGAGAGGCGATAGCGCCTGCTGCGACACGAGCGGCGGTTTCGCGGGCAGAACTGCGCCCTCCCCCACGAGGATCCGGGTTTTTGTACTTCAGCACATAAGTGAAATCAGCATGCGAAGGACGAAAAACCTCCGCCACTTTCGCATAATCTTCTGACCGTGCATCTTGATTTGGAATCCATAGAGCAAGGGGAGCACCTGTGGTTTTGCCTTGATAGAGCCCACTCAGCACTTCTACTGTATCTGGTTCTTGGCGAGAAGAAGTATAAGGAGAATGTCCTGGGCGGCGTCGAGCCAGAGCTTTCTGTACTCTCGTCCAATCTATTGCGAGCCCCCCTGGAAGCCCATCTATCACTACCCCAATCCCAGCTCCGTGCGACTCCCCAAAGGTAGTTATCCGAAAGAGCCTACCGAAGGTATTCATACACCCCGATGTCCGGACGCGAATCCCGCTGCCTTCCTAAAATGTCCGTGGCGGGCGACCACAAAGGGTCAAACCGCCCAGCATCTATAAGAGGACTTGTTTCAGTGAGCTCATACTTATCAGCAGCTCCCTTTAGCCCAAGCGAAAGAGGATAGAGATTGCCAGAACCGGGTAAAGGCTCTTTCTGGCGGAGGGCACAATATTCATAGACCTGCTGCGGCCCCGTACCTCGTAAATCCGCTGCTACCGCGTCTTCCTTAGAGCTCCATATTACGCAGTTCAGAGCCCGAAAGTCCATAGGATAGGTTCTCGTCTCATTTTCTAAACGCAAAAAGTCTGTCAGAAGAAGCGCTGTAAGCCCTCGCCGCAAATCCCCTTGATCATAGATAAAGCTGCAATGCACAAGACGATACTTCCCTCCCCCTACTAAAGCCGCACAGCCTTGCCCACAGCGGTAAATAAGAGTATTCACCGCATGAAGAATAGGCTGAGAAGATAGATTCGGCGCAAAGCCCTGAGCCACTATCCCAAAATTCGCTGCATTTGTAATGATACAGCCTTCCATATAAACCTTCGGGGCAGCATCCTCTCCAAGCGAGTCTATTCTGACTCCTATGCTACTCTGATATATCTGGGCGTAAAGAAGGCGATTATTTCGGCTGGTAGGGAAAAACCATAAGCCTTGCCACTGTCCAGGAGCCTGTGCATAGTAAGGCTCTAAGCGCCAGCCTTGCAAACGCACAGGCTGAGAAGGCGTACCTAATATCTCCAACTGCCCAGCGATGTATAATCCGGACTTGAGCTCACCTTTTAGAGGCCCGCTCTCCCACCTCCGCCCAGAGAAATAAAGGCGTGTGCCCGGAAGCACTCGCAGCTTCGCCGAAGGCCCCACATAAAAAAACCCATCTATCACCACGGGTTTATCCGTAGGCAGCGACACTACCGCACTATCAAAGCCAAAATCCCTATACACATAAGCCGCAAGAAGTACTGCCTGTAAGAGCACTACTTGCGTTCCTTCATCTGTCTCAAAGAAAAGCCTATCTATCCGTTGAGCATCAGAAAAGGTCGTGTCTCGCAGACGAATAAATACCTGGGCGCTATCCTGCGCTCCTAAAGTATAAGTCTCACCCAGCGGTCCTTCTCGCCCATCAAAGATGAAGTGATACGGGCTCTGAAAACCTTTCTCCAGCCATATTCGTCGGATACGGATGGGATAGCTATGGGGATTATACACCCACAGACGCTGCGTCGGCGAAAGAATCGTAGAAAAGAGAGAATCAAACCGAACCGTATCAGCGGAGAATCGCAGCTTACCCGAGCGAGGAGGAAGAAGCTCTCTTTTACAGCTCCACAGCAGCAGTCCCTCAATGGACCAAATAATAATACGCCTCCACATTATCTAAAAATACACCGTCAAAGCCCGCAGCTAAGATACGATCCAAATAGGCATTCGGGCTGCCATACAGGATAGATTTCCACTCAGGATACCAGTATGCGACATAATACTCATCTGCATAGCCCGGATAAGGCTTCTGAATCCAAATCGGATTACCTAATCGCCAGTTAGGCTGCCAGTAGTAGCGGTATCGCTCCGCCGCCCCTATGTTCATATAGGCAATCACAAGCCGACGAGCTCCATTGGGTTTTTTCTGAAGAAGGGCTACATCCTGAGGTGTGAGCCATTCCCCCTTATACTCAGCATCTATGATTAGCACATCTTCCCAGCGGTTTGCAAGCTGCTGAATATAAGTCTGCTTGTCAGGGAACCGATTAGGATTCAGAAGATAAAGGAAGTTTTGAGCCTCTCTCAAGGCATTGATGGCATTTTGATTCGTAGTAGGTGGCTCTGGCGGCAGTAGCTCATAGTAATAATTAGAAGGAGTTCGGATGAAGGGTACAAAGCCCTGCTGGGCAATAGAATCCCATGCTGCCCTGTATAGAGATGAATCAGTAATATAATCGGCTACGAATATCGGACGCAAAGCCTTCAAATTTGTAAGTACTTCAAGGCGAGCCTGGTCAGGACGATAGGTTCCATTATAGAGAAGCTCTTCTACCGTAAATCCGTCAATTGCTTGCACATAAGATTCTCTCATAGCAGCACTGGGCTCCGCTCCCACGAAAGCAAGCTCAGGCCCATTTTGAGGAATAATAACAAAACCTGGCTTCCGAGCGCGCGCATACTGTGAGATCTCTTCAACTAAACGCTGCATCTCCAGAATGGTATTTGCTTTTTGAAGCTCCTCCTTTTTCTCCCGACAGCTAAAGGAAAAACTCAGCAAGCTAATAAGTAGCAGCCTCCCTAAACTTCGCAATCGTGGGAGATAACTTCCTTGGATATGTTTCATAGGCGCCTACACTGACAAAAATTATATCAAAAGGCTGGGAAGCATTGAGGGAGGGGGTTGAAGTCCTAAAAGTTGTAGGACAGTAGGAGCCACCTGTGGAAGGATGCCTGGCTGTAATCGGTATGGCAGCTTTTCCCTGCTTATGAGGGCGCAGGGTACCCGCGCCAGCGTATGCGCAGTATGAGGGCTTCCATCTGGATATCGCATTTGGTCAGCGTTTCCGTGGTCAGCTATCAGCAGCACTACATAGTCCTTGCGAAGGGCCGCTTCCACCAGCTGGGCAGAACATTCATCCACCACTTCACAGGCGTGGACGGCGGCCTCCCATACGCCTGTATGTCCTACCATATCTGGGTTGGCGAAGTTGAGGCAGATAAAGTCTATTTCGCCCTGCTCTATGATGGGCAAAAGGGCATCCCGCACCTCATAGGCACTCATCTCGGGCTTTTGATCATAAGTCGCCACCTTCGGAGAAGGAATCAGTACGCGCTGCTCCCCCGGAAAAGGCTCCTCCCGCCCCCCGTTCAGGAAGTAGGTTACATGAGGGTATTTTTCTGTTTCTGCGATGCGCAGCTGCGACAAGCCCGCTTCTGCAATCACAGCTCCTAAGGGACTCTCCACGACTGCTTTACCAAAAAGATACCGAACTCCCCGCTCCGTAAATAAAGGATCATACTCTGTCATCGTTACAAAGTACAGAGGAATCGGACGCAGCTCTGGAGGCATCGGCACGGCGGGGCGTCCAGTTTGACCCTCCGGCACAGCACCAGTAAATAACGCCTGTACAAGCTGGCGCGGCCTGTCGTTTCTAAAGTTGAAAAATAACACTGCATCCTGTGGTCGAATGCATACCGCCTCCCCAATCACCATGGGAGGAAAAAACTCATCCGTAATACCCCTTTCATAACAAGTTTGTACCGCTTCCTCTACCGTAGAGAAAGAGTCCCCTTCCCCTTTCAGAAGGAGGGCATACGCTTTCTTAGTGCGCTCCCATCGGCGGTCCCTATCCATCGCATAATACCGCCCAATGACAGAAGCTAATCTACCATTTTTGAGGCGCGTCAGAGCTGCCTCCGCTGACTGAAGGTAACCCAAAGCACTCTGAGGCGCCGTATCCCGCCCGTCCGTAAATGCATGTAGGTAAATGGGATTTTCTACCCCTTCTTCCCCAAAAAGCCGCACCAGTCCCAGCAGATGTTCCAAGCTGCTATGAACCCCCCCATCCGACACTAATCCTAATAGGTGTAGGGCGCATCCTGTCTTCTGAAGATAGGCTATTAGTTCTCGGAAGCTCTCGCTCCTCCTCAATGAACCGTCTTCTATAGCCCGCTGAATGCGCAGAATGTCCTGCCAGACCACATATCCAGCACCGATGTGTAAATGCCCCACTTCTGAGTTGCCCATCTGCCCTGCAGGAAGGCCAACCGCCTCTCCAGAAGCCTCCAAAGTCGTAAAAGGATAATTCTTTCTGACATAGTCATAGAAAGGCGTATGGGCCGCATCTATGGCGCTTAGCTGAGGATTTTCGGCAACCCCCCAGCCATCCCAAATAAGCAAGAAAACCTTGGAAGAGAACTTCTTCATACTTTCATGAGCAAAGTAAAGCGACATGAGGCAGTTATGGCCCTCAGCAGGAGAGCTGAGCTCTCGTAACCGCACCCTTACTTTCGCACCTCCAGCCGCACGAAGGGAACAATAATTTCTTCCAGACTCACTCCGCCGTGCTGGTAAGAGTCGCGGTATAAGCGTACATACTCATTGTAGTTTGTGGGATAAACCAGAAAGTGGTCCTCCAGAGCAAAGAGGTAGGTAGAGCTGGCGGTAGCCCTTGGGAGCTTGGCCTCTTCTGGTTTGCGAATGTGGAATACGCCCTTTTCAGACTTATCATAGCTTAGATTGCGTCCCTGTTTATAGCGAAGGTTAGTAGTAGTTTCGCGGTCGCCGAGTACCCGCACAGGGCGCCGCACCTGCACAAACCCATGATCCGTAGTAATAAAAACCTGTGAAACATACTGCGGCAGCATCCGCAGCACTTGATAAAAGGTAGAAGTCTCTAACCATGCCCTCGTAGTGGCGCGCAGAGCTATATCGTTAGCCGCAAGCTCTTTGAGCACATTCATTTGAACCCGAGTATGCGCCATCAAGTCTAAGAAGTTGAAGATAAGCAGCACAATTTCATTTTGACGCAGGAGCTGGGGCAGCTGCTGGACCAAAGCTTTGCCCTCCTCTGGACGTAAAACTTTCACGTACCCAACTTTGACTGGCATTTTATGGCGGTGCAGAAGGTCTTTGAAGAACTCTTCCTCAAATAAGTTTTTCCCTCCTTCTTCGTCATCATCTGCCCAGTACCGAGGGAAGCGCTGCGCTATCTCTAAGGGGAAAAGCCCTGAGAATAGACTATTTCGGGCATATTGAGTCGCTGTGGGAAGAATGGAGAAAAACAGTTGCTCTTCCAGAGTATGATAATAGGGGGCACAGAGCGCTTCAAGGACTTTCCATTGGTCGTACCGCATCCCATCTATGAGGAGAAGCACCGCCGGCTCATTTTTCCGCTCCCCTACATGGGGAAGGAAAAATTTAGCCAGTACATCGGGCGAGAGGGGGGGACGCTGAGAGGAATTGACCCATTCCATGTAGTTGTCGGAGAAAAATCGCCCAAACATTAGATTTGCTTCAGCTTTCTGCCCCTCCAGAATGTCTCTCAGCTCAGGAGTATCGGTTTTTTCCAGCGTAATATCCCAATGCACTAAATCCCGATAGACCTGCCACCACTCTTCCAGCGTAGGACCGAAAGCGATTTGCGTACTAAGTCGACGGAACTCTCGCTGGTAATCCATGGAAGCCTGCCGCTGCTGGAGGCTTTCCCCTATCAGCAGTCGCTTGCAGGTAGAAAGAAGCTGCTGAGGCTTCACAGGTTTGATGAGATAATCAGAAATCTCTGTCCCTACGGCTTCCTCCATCAGCTTCTCGTCTTCATCCTTCGTAACCATGACAATAGGCAAATGGGGATAGATGCGCTTGACTTGGCGGGCAAGGGAAATTCCATCCATTCCGACCATGTGCTCATCTACAATGAGGAGGTCTATAGGCTGCTGACGCAGAAGTTCCATGGCCTCTGTAGGATGTCGCGAGGTGAGGACTTCAAAGCCCTTAGAAGACAAGTGAAGTATTTGAGGCTCCAAATGCTCTATCTCGTCGTCTATCCACAGGACACGACTGCGCATGATTCAAAGATAAGGCTTTTGTACCTTTGAAGGAATGAGTGCGCCGGTGGTGGTAGCGTGGCTGCCCGGACGATGGGAAAAGCTCCTTCCCATCTTAGAGGCAGGATTAGGTGAGATGGAGTTGCGCCTTTTTACCCAGCTCCAGATGGCTCATTCCTTCATTCAGCGAGCCATCCTGGAAGGAGTGGAACTTTTTTTGGTCATAGCGCCCTTACCTGAAGGAAAGGAATTTTTAGAAGAGATAGGACAGCGCTGGCCATTGGCTTATGGATTAGCTCTCGTAGATGACCCGACGCTCCTAAATGGCCAAGCTCCCTATCTGATAGCCTATGTCCGTGAGGAATTTCATTCCCTTATTCCCTATCTGCATGAGCTGCGCAATCGCTATCTTGAGCGACAGGCTCGCGAGCAGCAGCAGAAAATCTTGGCAGAGCTTCACCGCGTCTCTCTGTCCCTCACAGGAGAGGTACGCTTAGAGCGTCTCATTCATAAGCTCCTCCGCATCACTCTGGAAAACACCGGCGCCAAAGCAGCATTTCTGATTATACCGCACGAAAATCATCCAGAGAGATTCCAAGTCGTAGGTTATGCTCAAGAAGGAGATTACGAGCCTCGTCCTTACCCCCCCTGCCCTGTAGAGGCTGAAGACCGCATATTTTTACCCCTTGTCTTGCACGCAGCCAGAGTCCGAGAAAATCTGCTTATTACGGAGCACAGCTCCGGTTCATTCTTACACCAGCATCCAGATTGGGACAGGCTGGAGGTACGCTCTCTCCTTTGCCTGCCGCTGATTTATCAAGGCCGACTGATTGGAATCCTCTATGTGCATGAGCCAGACCCCTCTTTGGAAAATCTACCAGAAAAAATGGAATTTCTCAAACTTTTCACCGCTCCAGCTGCCGTAGCTCTTCAGAATGCTCAGCTTTATGCAGAGATGGAAAGTCGTGTGCAAGAGCGTACTAAGGAAGTCATCCGACAAAAAGAAGAAATAGAACGGCAGAGCCTCTTGCTGCGCCAGCAGAATGAAGACATTTTAGCGAGCCTACGCTATGCCGAACGGGTGCAACGGGCTATTTTCCCCTCGTGGAGTGAGCTTCAGAAGATTCTACCGGACAGCTTTCTTCTGTATAAACCGAGGGAAATAGTCGGAGGGGATTTCTACTGGTTCGCTCAGCGCCTTAGCAAAGTCATTGTTGCTGCTGGCGACTGCACAGGACATGGGATTCCCGGGGCTTTCATGACGATTATCGCTAATACTCTTCTCAAGCAGATAGTAGAGCTGGAGGGCGTTTTCAAACCTTCGGAAATCTTGTACCTTCTCAATCTACGCATGAGGGCAGCCCTTCAACACGAGGAAGAGATGTATCAGCGCTTTCGGGAAGGGATGGAGTTAGGACTGATTCAGCTGGATGTAAAACGACATAAGCTGCTCTATGCAGGTGCGGAGCGTCCGCTCTTTCTCGTACGCCGCGGAAAAGGACTGGAGGTCCGAGGCGACCGCATCACAATCGGGGCCCCTTATGAAAATGAAGCCCCCGAATTCACCCTGCACTCTATGGATTTAGAACCCGGCGACATGCTCTATCTATTCTCTGACGGATTTTCTGACCAGTTTAGCTCCGAAGGGAAAAAGTACCAGCTGCGGCGGTTTTATGAATTCCTGGAAGTGATTGCGGACCAGCCAGCTCGCCAGCAAGCTATCCTATTGGAAACTGAACTTCAGCGGTGGATGAACTCCGCTCGACAAACGGATGATATTTTAGTCTTGGGGATTCGGGTTACTTAGAATCGCATCCCGCAGCCGAAGGTAAGTATTCCGACGTTCAGAAAGCCGAGGCGTAACTATCAGCGAAACGGGCTTTCGTATATACTCTCGGAAAAAGTTTCGGAAAGAAGCCAGTTGCCCCTGTTCTACCGTAGCCTGATAAAGAGCATCCCTCGTGCCAAATAGAAACTTACCATTGTTTTCTTCAAGGAAGTAGAGGTCCCGAATCAGAAAGCGAGGAGCTTCATTTTGAGGACCAATAGGCTCAAACTTTTCTACCCATTCGGCTAAGTTGAACTTTCGCAAATCCTCTACGGAGATAGAGGCATCAACGACTCCTGTGGGACTTATCTGTCCGTAAGCTGCACATCCCCTCTCAAATGCTTCCCTAAAGCTATCTAAATCTTTTGGCAAGATGGTCAAGCCGGCTGCTCGCTCATGCCCTCCGAACCGCTGTATATATTGAGCACAGCAGCGGCTCAAAACCTCATACAACGGAACCTCAGCCGGACTGCGCGCAGACCCTATTAGCTCCCCACCGACCTCCGTAAAGACAACCGCTGGACGATAGAAGTGCTCAGTGAGGTCCGCTGCCACTAAGCCTATAATCCCTTTGCCATACTTTACCTTGGAGACGACTGACACTAAGGCAGGGGGAGCCCCTGCTTTATTGGAAGAAATGCCCAGATGCTTTCGCTCTAAGTATTGCAGCGCTTCTTGATAAGCGATTTTCTGAAGGTCTTGTCGGTAGGCATTCAGCTGGTGCAAATACTGAGCAATTTTAGTCACTTCCTGGCTCTTCTCCTGCGCCAAAAGAAGGTGGAGAGCATATTTTGGATTTTTCAGTCGTCCTGCTACATTGAGGCGAGGCACGAGCTGGAAAACTACTGGTCGTGAGCGCGACAGGGACTCCAGCGACATGCCCATCGCGTCAGAAAGAGCTAAGATGCCCGGGCGCGGCGCACGCCTCAT
>JANXDD010000077.1 GCA_025059915.1 Bacteroidia bacterium
TGCTCGGGCAAACTTGTGCTGGGCAGAAGAGAACCTGTCAGAGGGCTACAAGGGGGATGGAAGCTGCAACCTTTAGAGCAATATCTGCGTATTATGAGCGTATGATGAGAGATATCAAAATTTTCGGATTGTTGCTGAGCTTGAGCCTCTTAGGGTTCGCTCAGCCTTCTGGTGAGAAAGCCGTAGGAACGATTATCGCTAAAGATGGACTGCGAGCTATTTCTGCTCGCTTTGCCTCTCCTTCTAATCCTACCCTCAATCTGGCGCTTACAGCAGGTATAGAGTCAGGAAGAGGACTTACGGGAGGGATAGCACTTCAGCAGTATCTGAACTACGGCGGGGCATGTGCAGCAGGGGCTTGCCGTCGCAGTAGTATAAACCTTGCCCCGTACATAGAGGGAGGATTACGCCTGCGTCGTGGGGGAGAAAATGCGCAAGTAGATGTAGTAGGGCATATAGGAGGAGGGGTGCTCCTTCCTTTGGGTCCTGTGGAGGCTTTTGCTCAGGCTAATCTCTACACAGCGGTTGCTTCAATGCGTCCGCAAGTGGACCTTGCCGGCGGACTCCGAATTCGGTTCTGAGCCTACGAGTTATTTTGAGGATATGCTCTATGCGCCCCCTTACAGGGGGCATTTATGCTTAAGTTTGGTAAAGTATATGAGAGCCTTTTGCTTACTTTTGTAGAGTGCCGATGGTAACCGAGTTCTTAGAACAGAGTGCGCGTTTGAGTGAAGAAGGGCTGCTTCGGGAAGCCTTGACACCTATTCATGTAGGGTTGAGCCTTTTTCCCCAGAGTCCAGAGCTGTGGTACGAGAAGTACCGACTCCTCAAAAGGCTGGGAGAACAAGAGGCTTATTCTGCTCTTGTCCAGTGTCGTCGGGTGTCGCCTACCTATTTGCCGGCGCTGCGTGCCCACTATGAAGAGCTGCTCCGACAAAATAGGCTGCGGGAAGCATATCACCTATTAGAGGAGCTTCTTAAGCAAGATCCATTGAATGCTCGGTGGTGGGCGCATAAGGCTTTTTGGGCGACTTACTTTGGTGATACAGAAGCAGCGGAGCAGGCTCTACAGCGTGCCAGTGAGCTTCCCCAGCAGACCCCAGAACTTCTATATTACCGAGCACTTTTTTTAGCTCGGTTGGGACGCACTTCTGAAGCGGCAGCTCTATTAGAGCAGTGCGTCCATCAGGAGCCCTCCCTTTTATCTGAAATCTCCGAGGAGCCTCTCCTGCACGCCCTTTTACCCAAATAGCCGCATCCTCCGCTCCCTGTAGAAGCTCTGTAAAATACCCACCCCTAACCCTATCGCTACCCACGACGAGCCCCCATAGCTGATTAAGGGAAAAGGAATGCCTACGACAGGAAAAAGCCCCACTATCATAGCGATATTGATGAGAAAGTGAATCCAAAGGACGGCAGCCAGCCCATATCCGTATAGCAATGCCAACTGATTATTAGCTGATTCTGCCAGCCAGGTGATCCTCAGAAGGAAAGCTATGTACAGGAGGATCACAAAAACTCCGCCAATCCATCCCCATTCCTCTGCTATCCCGCAGAAGGCAAAGTCTGTATGGCGCTGAGGGATAAAGTCTAACTTGCTCTGGAGACCTTTTCCATATCCCTGTCCAGAAAACCCGCCGGCGGTGATGGCTATCCGCGCTTGGATGGTATTCCATCCCGAGCCTCGGGGGTCCTTGTAAGGGTCCAGAAGTACTTGTATCCGCTGCTTCTGGTGCGGAGCTAACCCCTTTTCGTAAAGATATCTTGAAAAACCGAGCCAGGACCATAAAATCGCGAGTAGTCCGATATGCCTCCACAATAGCTGCCGCCGAAAGACAAAGAGGTAGCTGAACGCAATCAGCGCAGTCAAAATCAGCCCTATGGAGGTCCATCGGTATAGGAGCGTCAGAAAAGCCAGACCTCCCAAAAGGACAGGAATGACCACGACCCATACAGAAAGCCCTCGCCTATAAAGCGGAACAAGGAAGGCTGCAAAAGTCAAAGCGGTGCCTGTATCCTTCTGAAGAAGAGTGAGGGCGGTCGGCAGACCAATAATTCCTGCTACTGCCAAACGGTCGCGCCAGCGATTCCATTGAAACTCATACCGATTCAGGTAGGCAGCTAAAGCTAACGCCGTGGCTATCTTCATGAATTCAGAAGGCTGTACCCGCAGAGGTCCCACATCCAGCCATGCGCGAGCACCATTGACCTCACGAGCAATAAAAGCAGTGAGAAGCATTATCCCCGCTCCTATGCTGTATGCCCCATATGCAAAATATCGCCATACCAGTCCATCTACAAGCGATGCAAGACTCATAACCGCTAAACTGCTTGCTGCCCACACCAGCTGGCGCACATATGCATGTTTCCAGTTCCAGGGGGGAAATCCCTCTATAGAATAGAGGTTAGAGAGCCCGATAGCCATAAGAGCCACTACAATGAGGTAGAGAATCCAATCTGGGGCGGTTCGCTTCATGCCTCAATACGGGATGGATGAAAGTAGGACTTGGATAAATGCATCTGTACGGATACCTTCGGCGAGAGCGGCGTAGGAAAGGATGATGCGATGGCGAAGCACTGCGGGTGCCACGGCTTTGATGTCCTCTGGGAGGACTGTCGTCCGTCCCAGAAGAAAAGCCCGTGCCCGTGCTGCCCTGTGAAGGGCTAAGGCGGCACGAGGGGATGCCCCATAAGCAATTTTATCCTGCCAGCCTTTGATACCAGCTTCCTCAGGCATGCGCGTAGCTCGTACCAGCCGTACAATATACTTTTCTAAACGGGGTGCAATCTCCACCTGCTTGGCTTGCTCTTGATAGTCCAGAATTTTTTTAGGAGAAAGCAAAGGAGGTGGCGGCTCTGGGTATAAGTGCCGCGCCCAGCGCCGTAGAATCTCTTCTTCCTCCTCTACAGAAGGATATCCTACTTCCACCCGAAAAAGGAACCTATCCACCTGAGCCTCGGGAAGGGCATATGTTCCCTCTTGCTCTATAGGGTTTTGTGTAGCTAAGACCCAGAAAGGTTTGGGCAGAGCATGGGTTTCCTCTCCTAAGGTTACCTGCCCTTCTTGCATGGATTCTAAAAGAGCGCTCTGAACTTTCGCAGGGGCCCGATTTACCTCATCTGCTAATAATACTTGGGTGAAAATAGGACCTTTTCGGACAGAGAAGCGCCCGGGTCCTTCATACACTATCCCCCCTGTGAGATCAGAAGGTAGCATATCAGGGGTGAATTGCACCCGACGAAACTCTAAGCCAGATAAATGCGCCAACGTGCTCGCCATTAGAGTTTTTGCCACCCCGGGAACTCCCTCTAAGAGCACATGACCACCCGCTATCAGAGCTGTCCAGAGATGTTCCAAAGGTTCCCGTTGACCAATGACTACTTTCTGAGCGGCACTGACGAGCTGCTCTAATAGCACCGCGCAAATATGTTTATTTTGTCATACACAAATGCGGCGCATCCTCCCTCTGATTCTCCTTCTATCTGCCGCCCGGGCTACTCACGGACTTGCGGGGCAGATTACCTATACTTATCTGGGGCCGAATCGTTATAGAGTCACAGTTACTTACTACTCAGACTCAGCGGCAGCTGGGGTAGACCGATGCTTTATAGACTTAGAAGTGTGGAATGTTCTTGGTAGTACCAAAACATTCGTTGGAGCCTATACTAACATCCCCCGAGCTAACGGTCCGGCGGGCTCTGGCTGTAGCGCCCCTGCCCGAATCGGCGTAACCCTGCGCCCTCGCGTCAAACGCAGTGATTATGTCGTTGATATCACCTTGCCTGGACCGGGGCTGTATGAGCTTCGCTTTACAGACTTTGCGCGAGTGGAGAATGTGCGCAATATGACAAACTCAGGGGCCACCTCTTTCTATGTGGAGACCCTGCTTAACAACAACCCGTTTATCGGTACCAATAGATCCCCTCTTCTTCTCAACGATCCCATAGACGATGCCTGCACGGGACAAATCTGGACGCACAATCCCGGAGCTTATGATCCAGACGGGGATTCTTTAGTGTATAGTCTTATTCCCTGTCAGCAATATGATCCGGCTACAATGCAGAATCCTATTCCGGTAGCGAATTACCGCTTTCCTGATGCTTTTGGCGGCACTTTTACGATAGATAGGCAGACGGGACTTATCACTTGGAATGCGCCTCAGCAGGTGGGGGTCTATACCATCTCAATCCTGATAGAAGAGTACAGGAATGGACGACGCATAGGATATGTGATCCGAGATATGGCGATTTTCGTCTCGCCCTGTCAAAATCGTCCTCCCGTCATAGAGGCTCCGGCTGAAACTTGTATCACCGCTGGACAGCGACTCAGTTTTTCTGTCCGAGCCTATGATCTAGATGCTCGCGACAGCATCTACTTTTATCTCAATAACGCAGGGTTAGGTTTCAATGGACCTTTTCAAGCTCAGCCCAGTCCTGCTACTATCTCTCCCTCAGCTTTCCCGCTCACAGCAGTGAATCCTCCCTCTGTGAGTGCTCTTTTTAGCTGGCAGACAGTATGCAATCACATCCGAGCTAACTTTTATCAGATAGACTGGTATGCCCATGACAACCTTCGCTATCGTCCGCCCCTTGCTGCCCATGCTGTTACGAAGGTTTATGTGATAGGCCCTCCGCCGACGGGGCTGACCCTTACGCCAGGACCCCGTCAGGTAACTCTAAGTTGGCAAGCTCCACCATGTCCTCCTGATGCGTATGAGATTTACCGTTCGCCGGCTCCTCAACCCTATACCGATACCCCTTGCTGTAAAGCACCTCTTTCAGGCTATGTACTGGTGGCTACTGTGCCCGGTTCTATTACCTCTTATACAGATGCTGATTTAGAATTTAGTCCGCGCTACTGCTACCGGCTGCGCGCCCGATATGGGGCTACTTTCAGCTGTCCCAGTGAGGAAGCCTGCATAGAGCTGCCTATAAACTTTCCTCTCATGCTTCAGGATAGCGTTCATACGACGGATACTCAAAATGGAGCTATATGGGTGGCATGGCAAGATCCTCTTGTTTTGGATACGACTTTTTTCCCGCCTCCTTATCGGTATGCGCTGGAGCGGGCGGATGGGCTGACAGGTACTACATTTCAGACGATTGCGACTGCGCTGACGACAAATGGCTACTTAGATCAAGGAGGACTTTCCACGGCTACACGCCCGTATCGGTATAGAGTGCGTCTTTTTGATGGTACGGGGAAAGAAGTTGCTTCCAGTAATACAGCGACGAGTATTTTTCTCACGATTCAGCCCAGAGATGGGGCTCTCCTGCTTCGGTGGGAGCAGAATGTGCCGTGGATAAATGATACATTCTTCATCTACCGGGCAGACCCGCCTCAGCCAGGTAACTTTATTCAGATAGCAGCCCTTCCAGTGCAGGCGACAGGCAGGCAGACATTTACTTATATAGACTATGGGCTTCAAAATGACCAGACGTATTGCTATTATATCTTGAGCCGGGGGTCATATGGCGTCAGTGGCGTGCGCTCTCCCCTGTGGAATGCTTCCAACATCGCTTGTGAGATGCCTCGGGACACGACTCCACCTTGCTTGCCAGAGCCAAGTACATATGTCGTAGAATCAGATTGCGAAAACTATCTTATAGACATTCGCTGGGGAGCTCCTGATAGTAGCTGCGGTGGTGATGTAGGAAGCTATGGAGTGTATTTTTCTGAGCAGGAGGGGGGACCTTATAGATTCCTTCAGTATGTGCAGGAGCCTCAGAGGCGATTTCAGTGGAGAGCTCCTGGAACGCTAAAGCTATGCATAGCGCTTACGGCGCGTGATACGAGCGGCAATGAAAGCTCTCTCGGAACTCCTATTTGCTTTGACAACTGCCCTGTCTTTATGCTCCCGAATACCTTCACACCGAATGGAGATGGGGTGAATGATGTTTTCCGTCCCTTTATCTATCGCAATATCCGTTCTGTGCGCTGCTGGATTTATGACCGCTGGGGGAAGCTAATCCATGAAAGTAGAGACATAGACAAGCTGTGGGATGGCTCTTATCAAGGGCGGCAGGCGCCAGAAGGCACTTACTTTTACGTAGTGGAAGTTGAGCCTGACACTCGGGAAAAACGCTCTTTCCGGAAGGCAGGTTCAATCACTTTATTGCGCTGAGCTATGTTTTCTGGGATAGTAGAAGCGATAGGCACTATTCAAGCCATAGAGACGGTGGCTGCAGGAAGGCGGTTCTGGATACAAGCCCCGTTTGTAGAGGCTCTTTCTTTGGGAAGCAGCATCGCTCATAATGGAATTTGTCTCTCTGTGATTGCCATCAAGCATCGCTTTTATTGTGTGGAGGCGGTGCCAGAGACTTTGGCTCGGACTACCTTGGGCAGTTTAGACCTCGGGGACGCAGTGAATTTAGAGAGAGCGCTTGCCGTAGGCGCCCGCTGGGAAGGGCATATAGTACAAGGGCATATAGATACTACCTTGGAGGTTCTGGAAATTCATAGGACAGGGGGGGACAGCTATTACTTTACCTTTTCCTTGCCAGAAGAGTGGGCGCCGTATGTGGTAGAAAAGGGGTCTATCGCTATAGATGGGGTTAGCCTTACTGTTGCAGGTCTAGAGAAGGGGGCTTTTCGCGTAGCGATTATCCCTTGGACTTATCACCATACGACTTTCTCCAGGCTTAAGCGGGGTAGCCGAGTAAATGTAGAATTTGATATTATGGCGAAATACCTCTGGCACTGGGCACAACGGTATGGACTTCACCATGTAGGCTTCTCTTCGTGAGGGACATGTCCGAGCTGAGAAACTACTATGATCTTTTAGGGCTTCCTTTCGGGGCCTCAGAGGCGCTCGTCAAGCAGAAGTATCGCGAACTTGCAAAAGCTCTACACCCCGATGTGAATCCATCTCCTGAGGCTCAGGAGAAAATGCGCTTGCTCAATGAAGCCTATAGAGTTCTAACTACTCCCCACCTACGGTTAGCTTACCACTTGCGTTTAGTTGCCCAGGCTGCGCGTCAGCGAGCTATGGTCTCATCCGCTCATGTGCAGACTGTGCAGATAGCTCGTTCAGGAGCTGGGCTCCAGCTCTTCTTAGCGGTGATTGTGGGCTTTGTCTTTCTTACAGCGGCGGTTTATCATTGGATGCATCCTTTCTCTTTTCAGACACTTAATCTTGAGGGATTGAATCTCAAAGCTATCCCTCCCTATCTGCACCTACCGCCCACTCTTCAAAAGGTAGATTTTTCCCATAATAACTTGAGTGCTGTGCCGCCAGAGGTATATGACCTACCAGTCCTTATCGCTTTAGACCTTTCTCATAATCGGTTCTCGGTTTTGCCCACAAAAATTATTCAGCTCTCCCGCTTAGAGATACTAAATCTCTCGCACAATAACCTGAGGGCTCTACCAATAGGGATAGGAGAAATGACTTCTCTGAAGGAGTTGGACCTCAGAAATAATCAGCTGGTGATGCTTCCAGAAGAGCTTTTCATGCTACCCAATCTGAGGAGGCTGGATGTGAGGGGAAATCCGCTTTCACCCGAGGCGCAGAGTCGGCTGAGACTTTTTCAGCAAGCCTGCGCATGTGAAGTTCTCTGGTGACTTATGTGTGGAGAGAATGAATAACTTTGTGCTTATGCGATATCTCATCCTAATAGGGGCTGTATTATGGGCGCAGCGTCCTATTTGCTGGACAGACCAGTACAGAGAAATGGAAGAGAGAGCGTATCCACAGGTGGTCCATAGTCGGGAGCAGTTAGAGGCAGCTATAGCGACATGGATAGAAGCTAACAAAGTACAGCTTCGCACTGCCAGCGCTTGCGCAGAGACTTCACAATATGTTATTCCTGTAGTTGTGCATATAATTCACTCGGGTTTTGGACAGCCAGATAGCCTACCCATTTCACGGGTGATTTACCAGATTCAACAGCTGTTTGACGATTACCGCCGACGCCCGTACAGTAAAGGGTATAGTTCAGGGGTGGATACTCGGATAGAATTTTCCTTGGCTACTAAGGATCCTTCAGGCAATCCTCATCCTGGCGTCACTTATACGCATTATAGTGATGCAGGATTGACCTCCTCTACCGTGTATATGAATGGTTCTCAAGCAAATAGCTCTACTTTGAAATCTAATGTAGGCTGGCCGCGCAATAGATATTTGAATATTTGGGTGGTGGGTCGGATATGTAGTGCCTCTACGAACTGTCCGTCTGACGGCGATGTTTTGGGGTTTGCAACGCTTCCCGGGTCGTTCTCTGCCACGGATCAGGGTGTAGTAGTAGCTGCTTCTTATTTTGGACTGCCTAACAGGAGCCAGACTACAACTCACGAGAATGGGCATTATTTGAATCTATACCATACGTTTCAGAACGGCTGCACAGGGCTGACCTCTGCGAACTGCGGTTCTCAAGGGGATAGGGTGTGTGATACACCGCCTACAAGTCAGGCTAACTATGGAAATGCTCGTCGCCAAAATACCTGCTCTGAAAACATATCAGCTTTGGGTGGAGATGTTCCTGATCAGGTGAGGAATTATATGGATTACTTAGATGACCCCTCTCTGGATATTTTTACTGAGGGACAGGCTCAACGGATGCGAAGTACTCTGGCTGCAGCCTCGGACAGGCAGCAGTGGCAAACTGCAAACCTTCAACAGACAGGTACTGGTCCGTGGGGTAGAATCTATGCAAACTTTGCTCTGAGAGGATGTGAGCAGCCTCCCTGCGTGGTATGCCCGGGTCAGACTCTAAATCTCGTAAGCTACAGCATGGGGAAACCGCATCTCTTTGAGTGGCAGATTCTCCAGGGGAATACAGTCATAGCCACTTCTAACACTGGTCCCTGTGCCACTCTTACCGCCCCTTCCACGCCTGGTACCTATAGCATTCGCTTGCGGGTTCAAAATCAAGTGGCTTCAGCGGAGACGACCTATAGCGGTTTTCTGGTAGTACGGGATCCGAATGTAGTTTTGAGCTATCCTTTTGAGGAGCGATTTGAAGGGACGACTTTCCCTCCAGCAGGTTGGCGAGTAGAGAATCCAGACTTTGCCACAGGCAATAGCAATTTGACTTGGGAACGGTACAACTCTACTGGACGAGGCAGTTACGGAAATAGTAATGGCATGGTGCGTATTCGTAATCATCGCTATTTCAATCGGGGACAGCGAGATTACCTCACCACGCCCTTTATCGCCATTCCGACCACAGCAAATAATCCTACCATTTCTTTTGACCTTTACTATCGGGCAGTCAATTGGGGCAACTCCACGAATACATCTTTACTTTACGGCGACACTCTTGCAATATACATCTCCAATGACTGCGGAGTTACTTGGCAAAAACTGTACGAAGAAGCGGGTGAAGATTTGGACGTTACCGGGAGTGCTTTGAGTTCTACCAGCACTTATCCTACAGAGCTTATTCCTCCTCAAGGGGCGAATAATAACTGGGTGCGCAAGCAGGTGCCTATCCCAAATTCCTATAAAGGGACGAATGTGCTGATTCGCTTTGAAAATCGTACGGGGATGGGGAATACCCTGTATATAGACAGCGTTCGGGTGGCGGATGGTCAAATAACTACTGCGATTTCTAAGGCAGATGCTGTGATTTCTTTCGCTCCGAATCCTGTCTATCAGAAAGAAGGGTGGCTGAGAGTGAAGCAAGGGTCGGGGGCAGAGGTTTCTTATCGCCTTATCACGCTCACAGGTCAGGTGGTACAATCAGGACAGCTTCCTTCCCAGGAAGAATTTCATAAGATTTCTTTTAGGGAACTGCCTGTGGGGGTGTATCTGCTCCAGGTGAGTGTAGATGGGCAGCTGCGGTGGCAGGAGCGTGTGGTGGTAGTGGAATGAGGTTTTAAAAGGCTGGGCGGCGGCGCCTTCGG